>NZ_CP045491.1 GCF_009392895.1 Natronorubrum aibiense
CTACACAGTGCCAACTGTCTCGACCTCAAGAACGGTGTTCGATGTCCGAACGGTTGGCACCGTCCACGCGACTGCTGTGGCGACTGAGGTGTTCTTACGAATGACGACACAGACCCCACGCGCCGTCAGCGTCGCCCTGCAGAAAGGCGGCGTCGGCAAAACGACTCTCGCGATCAATCTCGCTGAACGACTCGCCAACCGAGACAACGACGTCTTGCTCGCCGACTTAGATCAGCAGGGCAACGCCACCGAAGGTGTCGGGCTGAGCGAGGCCTACACGAGCGACGTCCACCTCGGCGACGTCTTGGAAGACAGCTCGGAGACGACCCTCGACGACGTGATCCGTTCGACCGACGCCTTCGACGTGTTGCCGGCCCACGAGGACTTAGATAGTGTCGAAAACAGCATTCGAAGCGCGACCTTCGGTGAGTTGTGGATCAGAAACGAGATCGTCGACCCAGTGTTGGGCGACGAGTACGACTACGTCGTCGTCGACTCGCCGCCGAACCTCGGCCCGCTCGCAGATGCCTCGCTGATCTCGACTCAGAACGTCATCGTCCCGCTGCGGATGAGCGAACCAAGCGTCAGCGGCTTCGAGCGCATGTACACCCAACAGATCGGCCCGATCCGAAAGGAGATCGATCTCGACATTCTCGCGATCGTCCCGAACTCACTCTCCGGCGACAACGAGGAAAAGCGGATCATCGGCGATCTCGAGGATTCCCAGTTCGGCGACCTGCTCCCGTCGTTCGCCCGGTCAGCACACTTCGACGATCCCGATTCACCCGGTCCCGGCCTCCGCGAGCGGATCGCGTTCAAACGGGCGTGGCGCGAGGGCGTCCCGCTCGCGGCGTACGACCCGGACAACGACATGCTCGAGCGACTCGACGAACTGGCGGCGATCGTCGAACGCGGAGGTGTCGACGATGCCTGAGGAGAACCGGTTTGCCGGGCTCAGCGAGGCCGTTGACGAGGACGATTCCGACGATTCCGCTGACGAGTCGACGAGCGATGCTGAATCGGTCGACGGCGACTCGAGTGCGACGACGGTCGAGTACGATTCCGCCGCGGACGAAACGGCGACCGACGATGAACCGTCCGCCGACAGCGCCGACGGCGAATCGACCGACGCCGACGACCCCACCGCGTTTCCGTTCGACGCGACGGAAAAGAAGACGGTGTACGTCCGTCCCGAAACGATCGACGCGCTGGAGGACGCGCGGGCGCTGGTCGACGCCCAGTTGCGAACCGACCACGACGTCCGCGACCTGACCGGTCGGGAGTTCTACGACGCGGTCTTCCGGCTCGCAGCCGCCGATACCGACGGCTTGATCGAGGAACTGCTCGAGGCCCGAGAGGAGTAGCCCCCGCGTTACTCGTCGCTGCTGTCGCTTCCGTCGGTCCTCTCGACCGTCTGCTCGCGGATCGTCATCCCCTTGCGACCGAGATGCTGGAGCTGTTTCCGAGCGAAATCCTCCTCACGCGTGCCGTAGGTCGCGAGCACGTACACGAGCGCGCCGCCGGCCGGCCGCATCGTTCGGCCGGCTCGCTGGGTTCCCTGCCGTCGCGAGCCGCCGAGTCCCGAGGCGATGATCGCGAGATCAGCCGTCGGCAGGTCGATCCCCTCGTCGCCGACACGAGAGATGACCAGCAGGTCGCGCTCGTTTCGTCGGAACTCCTCGAGCAACCGGCGTCGCTCGTGGTGTGGCGTCTCTCCGCTGAGGAAGGGTACGTCGAGTGCGGCTGCGAGGTCGCGGCCCTGCTCGAGGTAGTCGACGAAGACGATCGCTTTCGAGTCGGGATGGGCCGAGAGCAGATATCGGACGTCGTCGACCTTCCCTCGGTTTTTCGCGGCGATCCGGTACTTTTCGCGGCCCTCGGCGGAGACGTAGGCGTTTCGTTGCTCGTCGTCACCCCACGGGACGTAGCGGATCTCGAGTTCCGGTTCGGCGACGAAGCCGGCCTCGAACAGCGCCTCCCAGTCGGTGCCGATGGGTGGGCCGACGAGCGTAAAGATCTCGGTCTGGCGGTCGTCCTCCCGGATCGGGCTGGCGGAGAGCCCGAGTCGATGACGAGACTGCAGATGCGTACTCCGCCGGTAGACGTCCGAGGGGACGTGCTGGCACTCGTCGAAGACGACCAGCCCCCACTCGCGGTCGTCGAACAGCGACCGATGGCGGTCCATCCCGGCGATCTGGTAGGTCGCGATCGTGACCGGGCGGACCTCCTTTCGGCCCCCGTGGTACTGCCCGATCTGATGGGGCTCGAGGGAGGTGTGCTCCGCGATCGACTCGGCCCACTGGCGCGCGAGATCCCGACTCGGGACGAGCACGAGCGTTTCCCCGCCGACGTGGGCCATCGCACCCATCGCCGCGATCGTCTTCCCACTGCCCGGCGGGCCGACGAACACACCCTCTCCGGCCTCGGCGAAGCGGTCGACCCACGTTTGCTGGTAGTCCCGCAGGCGTACCTCGAGGTCGATCGAGAGCGACTCGCCGGCCTCGAGGTCCCGGTGGTCCTGAACCGGGTAGCCCGCTTCGTAGAGGATGCGCTTGATCGCTGCTTCCGACCCTTCCCGCACCCAGTCTTCGGTCTCGGAGATCGGCGCGTGGACGTGTTCCTCGTCGAGTTTCTGTCGGGCGACGTTCCCCATCACTTCGGGCGTTTTGGCCTCGAGCACCGTGTAGCCGTCCTCGTGGGTCGCTAGTCGGAACTGATGGGCGCGATCCCATTGGCTCTTGACCCACTCCTCGAGCGCATTCGAGCGCTGGCCCAGCGCCTGTCGCATCCTCCGGGCCAGACCTTCAAAACTGTCGTGGGGCGCCTGCCAGATGTCCTCCGGGCGGACGACGTACCGGTAGCCGTCCTCTCCATTGCCGTCCGCAAGGTGGGCGAACTGCGAGAGTTGGGCCCGCGTGAACTGCTCCGGTCGGTCGACGATGATCTCGCGCCGTTTCGGAAAGACGACCACGCGCTCCCGGTCGGTCAGGTCCTCGAGTTCGCTGGGATACCAGACGACGGGATCGGTTTCGACGGACAGGCGCTCGACGTCGCCGCGCTCTGCAAGCTCCGCCAGCGCCTCGCTGGTCGCCTCGTGAGGGTGCCCAAGAGCCTGTGCGACGGACGCGGCGGTGAGCACAGGACGTCCTGCCTGCTGGCACGCGTCGTGGAACTCGGCGAGTGACAATTCTTTCGGTTCCTGTTCACCCTCGAGATCGTCCGCTGGCGGCTCGTCGTCGGCGTTTCCGCCGATCGGCTGGTGGTCGATGTCGGGCGCATCTGGGGAGCGTTCGTCAGTCACTGGCCGGTCTAACGGCGGTGTGGGTAAACCGATTTCGTTCACCGAGCGCCACCACCGTCGTCTCTACCCAGGTGGCGCTCGGCGATCACCTCGCATGCGGTGTCTTCGATACTGTAGCCGTGGACGCCTCCGGCCCGGTCGCAGATCGACTCCGTTCGGCTGGACAGGCAGTCGCCCTGACGCTGCCGGAGACGATCGACGATGCAGACGGATATCGTCCCGTCGGTGACGACATCAAACAGCGACCCGAAGGTCGAACGGTACTTTTGGCACGGACACTTTCGCCGGCTGAGCGTCGAACGCGGCTTCGACGGCGACTCGAGGACGATTTCGATCTCGGATACGTCGCACCCGAGTTCGCTGCCGATGGCTCAGTTGCGTCGCTGGCAGTCGGTGAGCAACAGACTGGTCTCAGTGCGACGCTCCCGCCCGATCGTGTTGCCGTTTCGATTCGGGCCGCGTATCCGCCGGTCGTCAGCACTGGCGATCCGGTCGAGGTCTGGACGGCCGATGCAGACTCGAGTCAGCTCGTTGCGACGGGAACGCTTCGCGCGAGTTCGGAGACAGTGGCGACACTGGTCGTCGACGAGGACGACGCCACTGCGTTCACACACGGGAAAACGTACCGACTCACTGTCCAGCCGGCGTCGGCGTCGGATGCTACCGAACTCGTCTCCGCGATCCGATTCGCGGACGAAACGGTGACCGTGACGACTGTCGTCGCAGATGGGCCCCTCAAGGGAGAATTCGTCGAGTGGATTCCAGGAACTGTGCTTGCAATCGAACGCGATGAGGACGTGATCGCGCGCCCAGCAGCTACTGAAACAGTACGGACAGGTGACACAGTGTACGTACTTGCCACGCCCGAAACACTACGCCACTTGTGTTCCCGGTCACTGCGTGACCCGACAGTTGATTTGCCACCCGAGGACACGTCGTCGGGGTGATTGTTCAGGACTTGTCGAATCGAACGCTTTCGACGTTTGGTGTCGGTGCCACTGAGGTCACTGCACTGACCGGACGGTAGCTGTGCGATCGATGTGTAACTCGGTTTGGTTGTTTCTATAGTCGCTTATACCGTCGTCGACTCAATCTATGAGCATGTTTGACATACACATGGTGGTCAGATATATATATCAACCTTAGAAGAGATATCGATAATTATAGTGTAACTGATAGTCTTTGATACGCTCAGTCACTCACAGCTAACTGCCGATCTGAGGCCAGTTCTGGTGTTACCAACCATTTTTGTTGATTGCTGTATGTGGTGTGATACCAATTTCAATGAGCGTCTGTTCGGGAGCACTTTATATTAGTGTTCTCCGATCAATACGTTATATATCAGCCCTCAACATCAGATCTATTATTACTATATAAATTTGATATTTACCATGAGAGATATTCGATCAAATACGTTATGGTTTACACAAGTATCTCTGTAAACAGTTGTGGGATACGTTTCGGGTAAATGCTCGCTTCGAAGTGCTTTTTGTGTACGAAACAGTACACGAACCTGTGACTGAGAACAACCACGATTCGGAGTCGGAGAAGCCGTGTTGTAAAATCGGTCGGATCGCCGATACATACGACCTCTCGACTCTCGACGACGATCTCATTGCCTACTGGACGGGGGAAACGGCCGAACAGTACAGCACTCGAGAACTTGCCACGTACGTCAATCAGCGAGTCCTTGAGTCCGCTCTCGAGACGGCCGGCGTCTCTGTCAAGGAGGGAGAAGTCGAAAACACGTACCGATTGCTCACTGACGAGGATGTCAGCAGCGGGACACGGGTACAGACACGAACTGAACTCGAGCGCGACGGCGTGCCGATCGAGCAAGTCGAATCGGATTTCGTTTCCCACCAGACGGTCTACAATCATCTGACGGACTGCCTCGAGACCTCACTCGAGACACCGAGTGACGAAGAGCGACTCGAAAAAAGCGCAGAGAAGCTCGGTGCACTCCAGAATCGAACGGCTGCGGTCACCGACGATACTGTCACACAACTCGACCGGAACGGGATCATCGATATCGGTGAACACAGTGTTACTGTCTCGATCACGGTGACGTGTGAGGAGTGTTTCCAAGAGTTTACCGTCAGGGAGTTGCTCGATGAACGGTCCTGTAACTGCTACTAACCCAGACCCATGCCAGCGTAATACCGAGTTGGCGACCGACCGATCGGCTGCACAGTGGCTTGCCCTGAAACGGGAGTGGTAATACCTATCTGTCAGGAGCCGAAACACCGTGGTATGGAACATCGTTTAGACACGAAAAAACGGGACGTCCCTGAAGAAGCAACACTCGTGGTCGACAATATCGGCGGTATCGACGAAACGGCAGTCTCGTTTCAACAGGGCGTGACTGTTCTCTCGGGTCGCAACGCGACGAATCGAACCTCGTTGTTGCAGGCGATTATGGCTGCACTCGGCAGCAATCAGGTGAGTCTCAAAGCCGATGCAACTGAAGGGAGCGCCATGCTCGAGTTCGGTGACGAGACCTACCGACGGACGTTGCAGCGTCGAAACGGTACGATCACGACTGACGGCGAGCCGTACCTCGACGACCCGGAACTGGCCGATCTGTTTGCGTTTTTGCTCGAGTCCAACGAGGCGCGACGGGCCGTCGCCCGTGGCGACGACCTCCGTGAGTTGATTATGCGGCCGGTCGACACCGCTGCTATTCGTTCGGAGATCGAACAGTACGAGCAGCGAAAGCGCGAACTGGACGACCAGCTCGCACAACTGGACGATCTCGAGGGGCGGCTTCCCGACCTCGAGGCAAAACGGAAACGAGTGACCGACGAAATCGAGACGTTAGAAGTGGACCTCGAGGAAGCACGGGCGAAACTCGACGAAACGAACGTCAACGTCGAAGAACGGCGGGAAGAACAGTCCGAACTCGAAACCAAACTCGACGAGGTTCGGACGACGCGATCCGAGATCGAACGTACCCGTGAGCGAATCGAGACCGAACGGGCGAGCATCGAGGCACTCGAGGACGAACGGGACCAGGTCCGGGACACACTCGAGTCGCTTTCGACGGGTGATGAAACCGAAATTGGTCGACTCGAAGCCGAAATCGAGACGCTACAGGCCGAGAAAGCGGATCTCTCCGAGGAAATCTCTCAACTCCAGAGCACGATCCAGTTCAACGAACAACTCCTTGACGAGCCGGAGTCGTTCCTCGAGGACGAAACTGAGACCAACGATGGGCCACTGACGGACCAGTTACTCGACGACTCGGAGACAGTCACGTGCTGGACCTGTGGCTCGTCGGTCGCTCGAGAGCAGATCGAGACGACGGTCGAACAGCTTCGAACCGCGCGACAAGAGCGCCTCGAGGAACGCTCCGAGATCAGCGCCGAACTTAACGACCGGCGGGAGACGCTGTCGACGATCAACGAGAACCGTACCGAGTATCAACAGACTCAGCGGCGACTCGAGTCGATCGAGGACGAGATCGACCGGCGAAGCGAGCGAATCGAAGAGTTGACCGAAGAGCGCGAGCAACTCACCGAGGAAATCGACGCTCTCGAAGCCGAAATCGATGCCCTCGAGACTGAAGAGCAAAGCGGCGTGCTCGATCAGCATAAAGAAGTCAACCAGTTAGAGTTCAAACTCGAGCGCAAAGAGCGCGAGCGCGACGAAATCGAAGACGAAATCTCCGAGATCGAATCCCGCCTCGACGAACGCGAAACGCTCGAAGCTCGCCGTGAGGACGTGACTGACGAACTGACGACGCTTCGTACCCGGATCGATCAGATCGAAGCGGATGCGGTCGACGCGTTCAACGAACACATGGAAAACTTACTCGAGACGCTTCGATACGAAAATCTCGAGCGGATCTGGATCGATCGAACCACGCGCGAGGCTCGTGAAGGCCGTCGGAAGGTCTCGAAGTCGTCGTTCGACCTCAAGATCGTCCGAAGTACCGACGATGGGGCGGCCTACGAGGACACGATCGACCACCTGAGTGAGAGCGAACGAGAAGTGACCGGACTCGTGTTCGCGCTCGCCGGATATCTCGTTCACGATGTTTACGAGACGGTTCCGTTCATGCTGTTGGACTCGCTCGAGGCGATCGATTCCGAGCGGATTGCAGCGCTCGTCGAGTACTTCGAATCGTACGTGCCATATCTCATCGTCGCGCTGTTAGAAGAGGACGCACAGGCGGTCGAGGGCGGCCACGGCGTGATCACGGATATCTAGCCGGCGACGCTGACGAGACCGATTTTTTCGGCGAGCGTAGGATTACACGAGTATGGTTGTAAGAGGATGCTGCAAGCGCCGGTGTGTTCGAATTGAATATCGCCCAAAATGGACGAAAATGGCCCTATTGAAGCTCCAAAACCCATTTTCGATTATACCGAAAAACAATCCGAAACCGAAAACTGATTTTGTGGTATCTAACACGGTTATTCTGAATATACACCAGAGCTAGCTGCTGAAAAGGGTTTTCGATAGTACCGGAAACTGTTTTCGCCGCGTACTATCAAATCTCGACTGGAGTAACCAATCGTGAGCAACGGTCGTATCGGCAGTTTGGGGGATGAATTATAAACGGCACCGTTTTCCACGTTTTACTGCAGTCGTGTACTTCCTGAATAATATTGTATTAAAACAATATAATCACCTGAAGGTGATTCGGCTCTTCCGGAACGATTTTAGACTGCTAGTCGGTTGTTAACATTCATTGCCTACTTACAAAATCACGTATTTCGGGTATAGAACGCTTATTTTCAGCCGATCACTGAGATTCAGTCTCGAAAACGGAATGTCAAAACGTGTCGTCGTCTCGAAGTCAATCCGGAAATATTTCCGGCATAGCCGAAAGCCTTCTATATCTGGCAGTTGTGTCTCGATTCATGGGAGGGACATCAAACCGGTCGGTCGAACGGGCGTTCAAACTCATCGACGAACTCGCCGAAAACGGCAGTGGGGGCGTTTCAGAGCTCGCAGAACGGCTCGATATGCCCGTCAGTACGGTTCACGATTATTTACAGGCGCTCGTCGCGACAGGATACGTAACGGTACACGACACGGAGTACCGAACGACGACGCGGTTTCTCGAGGTCGGCCACCGCCAGCGACATCGGTTAGAGGTCTTCAAAGCGGTCCGTGATGAACTCGAGGACGTTGCATCGGAAACTGGCGAACATGCAACTCTACTGATCGAAGAAGACGATCAGGCGGTGATCCTCGCGGTTCAGGAAGGGCCGGATGCCGTTAACCTGTTCGCGTACCCGGGTGCCAGAATGCCCCTTCACGCGACTGCACCCGGAAAGGCGATGCTTGCGCACATGACTGATGACCGCGTCGACGAGATCATCGACCGGCAGGGTCTCGTTGCGGTCACCTCACAAACGATCACCGATCCCGACGTGCTCTTCGAGCAACTCGAGTCGATTCGCCAGCAGGGATACGCGATCGACGAAGGGGAACGTATCGCCGGCATGGTCTGTATCGCAGCGCCGATTCTCGATAAGAGCGATCGGATTCGCGGGTCGATCTGTGTCTGTGGGCCACAGAGCCGGATCGACGAAACACGGCGCGAGGAGATCGCGGACGTCATCCAGCGGGCCGCGAACGTCACCCAGGTAAATTTGGATTACGTGTAGCCGACTCAGTTGGGTTCGATGTCGGCTTTCGAAGCCGATTACGCCTCCGAAACCGGTGCGAGTGCGTCGATCGTTTCCGTGGCCAGTTCGTCGGCGGCCTGCTCCGGAATCGTCACCAGTGGGCGGTCCATCGCCGTTTCGGCGATTAGTTCCCTGAGTTGCTCGCGCGCGTCTTCGGGTGTCCCCGCGACGCCGAGTTCGTGGACCATCTCGTCCGTGACGAGACCGGTGGCCTCTCCGCGGTTACCCGCTTGCCACGCTTCGGCGACGCGTTCGGCTTCATCGGGGAACAGCGTCGAAACCGCGTTCTGATAGCCTTTACCACTTCCGACGTAGTAGGCGATGTGGCCGCGAACGGCATCGTAGGCTTCTTCAGCGTCGTCGCTGACCGCCGCCGGAACGTAGGGCGCGATCGTGATCTCGTCGGGATCGCGGTCGGCTTCGCGGGCTGTTCGTTCGACGACCTCGAAGGCGTTCTCGAGTTCGGAAAACGGGATATTGTGGGGCATCCAGCCGTCACAGAGTCGCCCGACGACGCGTCGGTTGGCTGGCCCGAGCGCTGCGTGATAGATCGGAACATCCGCATTGATTGGTGGAACGCCGTTGACGCCGAGCAGTTCGCCGTCGTAGTCGACTGGCTCGTCGTCGCGCAGAATTTTCGTAATGATCTCGATCGTCTCGTGGGAGCGACGAACCGGTCGTTCGAACTCCATACCGTGGATGTTTTCGACGGCCGTCGGCGTACTCGTTCCGACGCCGAACGACGCGCGGCCATCCGAGACCTGATCGAGCGTCGCTGCGGTCATCGCGAGTACGGCCGGTGTCCGCGAAAACACGTTTACGATGGCCGTCCCGAGTTCGACCTCGTCCGTCGACGCTGCGATCTCTGCGAGTTTGACGACGGAACTCGTTCCCCAGAGCTCCCCCATCCAGACGGAGTCATACCCCTGTTGTTCCGCGTCGATTGCGAGATCGGTCGGGTCGTGTGCGCCAGTTCGTGGGATTACCAGGCCGAGGTGCATACCACCACGTTTGGGATTTGTCGTGATAAATCATTCTGCGAATATGAGGATTGGAAACTCGATGGTCGCTCGCTATCGGCCGACGAACTCGGGATCGCCGTCACCGAAGAATGCCTCGAGGCCACGCTCGTAGTCTTCCGTCTTGGATGCGCCGGCAATGGCGTCGGCTTCAGCAGCGAGTTGGCCCTCGAGGCCGCGTTCGTAGCTGTCGGTCAGCAGTTGGGTCGCCGTGCCGAGTGCGTGTGTCGGTCCAGCCGCGAGTTCCGAAGCGAGTGACTCGAGTCGCTCGTCGAACTCGTCGGCGGGTGCGACCTCCGTCGCGAGCCCCATCTCGACGGCGTCGTCCGGTGCGATCGCCTCGTCGCGGAGGACGATTTCTTTCGCTTTTCGGAGCCCGACGAGTCGCGGCAGGAAGAAGGTCGCGCCGCCGTCGCCAGTCAATCCGATCCCGGGATAGGCGAACTTCAGCGTCGCGTCTTCGCCGAGGACGACCAGATCAGGCAACAGCGCGAGGCTGAAGCCGATACCGGCCGCGATGCCGTTGATTCCCCCGACGACGGGTGTCTTCGTCCGGTGGAACTGGGAGATTGCTTCGTGGGCGCGGCCGGCCAGTTCCCGGAGGTGTGGGGCGTCGGCGGCGTCGCCCGTGAGCTGAGAGAGGTCGGCTCCGGAGCCGAAGAAGTTCCCCTCGTGGGTTAGGACGATACACCGGGTGTCCGGATCGTCGCCAAGCGTCGTGGCGACCGACACCAGTTCGTTCGCCATCTCGAGGGAGAGTGCGTTCCGACCGGCCGTGCTGTCGAGCGTTACCGTTGCGACGCCGTCGTCGTGGTCGACGGACAGGTTTTCGTACGCAGCCATATCGATCGTCGATTACTCTCGAGAGATGTTAACGATACTGATCTCTGACCCTGCCCGTGGCGGCCACAAAAGAAGACAGGCGGTATCGCGGGCCGTGATCAGTCGACGTATTCAGTCAGATCGAGCGGCTCCGTCCGGAAGAGGTCCGGATGCATCTCAGCAACGTCATCTGCAATCGCGGGCGTACACTCGAGTTGGTCGAGGACGTCTTCCTCGAGGTCGATGCCGGGTGCGACCTCGACGAGCGTAAGCCCGTCCTCGCGAAGGTCGAAGACCGCGCGTTCGGTGACGTACCGAACTGGCTGGTCGATCTCGCGAGCGTACTCGCCGCTGAAGGTGATCTGTTCGACGGACTCGAGGAACTTCGGCTGAGCACCCTCGCGTTCGATCGCGAGTTCTCCGTCGCCGACGTCGATCTCGAGGCCCTTGGTCGTCAGCGTCCCACAGAAGACGACCGTCTCGGCGTTTTGCGTGATGTTGATGAAGCCGCCACAGCCGGGCAGTTGCGAGCCGAAGCGGCTCACGTTGATGTTGCCCGCGGGATCGACTTGGGCCATTCCCAGGAAGCCGAAGTCGAGGCCGCCGCCGTCGTAAAAGTCGAACTGCTGGGTGGAGGCGACGAGCGCCTCGTGGCCGGTCGCGGTTCCGAAGCTGATCCCGCCCGAGGCGGAGCCGCCGACGGGGCCGGACTCGACAGTCTGAGTGATCTCGTCGTCGATGCCGCCTTCCGCTGCCACGGCGGGGATGAGTTCGGGGACCCCGACGCCGAGGTTGATGACCGCATCGCTCGAGAGCTCCATCGCGGCCCGTCGGGCGATGATCTTCTTCGCCGACAGCGGTGCGTCATCTGGCGAGTTGCTCGCGGGTGGTTTGATTTCGCCGCTGTAGGCGGGGTTGTACGCTTCGGCGTACGTCTGCGGGTGGTGTGACGCCGGAGCCTCGACGACTGCATCGACGAGCACGCCCGGAACGGCGACCGACCGCGGATCGAGCGTCCCCGTCTCGGTGACGCGCTCGACCTGCGCGATCACGGTGCCACCGGAGTTGTGGGCCGCCTGTGCCATCGCCAGCACGTTCGACTCGAGGGCCTCCCGTTCCATCGTGATGTTGCCGTTCTCGTCGGCGGTCGTTCCCCGAATAATCGCGACGTCGATGGGGACCGACCGATAGAACAGGTACTCTTCGCCGTCGAGTGTCACGACGTCGACGATGTCCTCGGTCGTACTGTCGTTGGCCTTCGCCCCGTCCTGTCGCGGGTCGACGAAGGTCCCGAGGCCGACGTTCGTGATCGTGCCGGGTTTACCCGCCGCCGTATCCCGGAGCATGTGATCCATCGCACCGAACGGCAGGTTGTACGCCTCGACGTCCTCCTCGACGATCCGCTCCATCAGATCGGGCGTGAATCCCCAGTGGCTAGCGATCGTCCGCTCGATCATGCCGTCCTGAACGAGATGGGAGACGCCGTTCCCCTGTCGGTCGCCCTCTGCAGCCGGGTGATACAATGTGAGATCGCCCGGTGTGCCCGTCTCCGCGTAGCGCTCGCCGAGTCCCTCGAGGAGATATTCGGGAATGCCAACGGCCACGAAGCCGCCGATGCCGACGGTGTCGCCGTCATCGATCAGCTCGACTGCCGTCTCCCGTGACTGGATGACTGTCATACGTACTACCCTCCGGGCGAGCGCCCATTTCTATGTATCTATTCGCCGACGGATCGCACCCTTTAGTAGCCCACTCGCAAATACCGAGGTATGGAGCTTACCCACGAACAGCAGCTCATCCAAGATACGGTGCAGGAGTTCGTCGAAAACGAGGTCGGTGCCGACGTTCACGATGCCGACGAAAAGCAGAAATTCCCGGAAGACGTCTGGGATGGGCTCGCGGAACTGGACTTTACCGGCATGACGGTGCCCGAGGAGTACGGCGGTCTCGACGTCGACGAACTCACCTACAGCATCATCAACGAGGAACTCGCCTACGGCCACCTCGCCGTCGCGACGGCGCTGTCGGTCCACTGTCTCGCGACGTCGTGTATCCGCCAGTTCGGCTCCGAAGCGCACAAAGAAGAGTGGCTGCCGGAGATGGCCCGTGGCCGACCCGTCGGTGCGTTCGCCCTCTCAGAACCCGACGCCGGCTCGAACCCTGCTGAGATGTCGACCGAAGCCCGACTCGAGGGCGACGAGTACGTCATCAACGGCAAGAAACAGTGGATCACGAACGGTGAGCGTGCAGGCGTCGTCATCCTGTTCGCCAAGACCGATCGCGACGACCCCGACACCGTCACCCAGTTCCTCGTGCCGAAAGACGTCGAAGGCCTCGAGGTCGGCAAGAAAGAGGACAAACTCGGCCTCCGAGCGAGCGACACGACGACGCTCATCTTCGACGATGTCCGAATTCCGGCCGAAAACCGCCTGACTGAGGTCGGTCGCGGACTCAAAGCCGCGTTCTCGATCCTGACTGGCGGCCGCGTGGCGATCGCGAGTCAGGCGGTCGGCGTCGCACAGGCTGCCCTCGACGACTCGGTCCAGTACGCGAACGAACGCGAGCAGTTTGGCCAACCGATCATCGAACACCAGGCGATCAGCCAGAAACTCGCCGACATGCAGACAGACGTCCAGGCAGCGCGCCTGCTGACTCGTGATGCTGCGCGGAAAAACGAGGATGGCGTCGCAGCGAAGGCCGCGGCGATGGCGAAGTACTTCGCCAGCGAGACGGCCGTCGACGTAGCGAACGAGGCCGTCCAGATCCACGGCGGCTACGGCTACACCAAAGACTTCGACGTCGAGCGCTACTACCGCGACGCCAAGATCACGACGATCTACGAAGGAACGTCCGAGATCCAGAAAAAGATCATCGCCCGCCACCTCAAACAGTAGGGGCGGACTGAATGCCCACTGGGATCGTCGTTGGGTCGAGTAAACCCAGTTCAGTCGTACTCGTAGAAGCCCGAACCCGTCTTTTTACCGAGTTCGCCCGCCTCGACTTTCCGCTTGAGGAGGTAGGCCGGTTTGTACCGATCGCCGAGTTCCTCGTGAAGCGTTTCCGTGGCGTGCAGACAGATATCGAGACCGATGTGGTCGGCGAGCGTCAGCGGCCCCATCGGCACGTTCGTCCCGAGTTCCATCCCCGCGTCGATGTCCTCTTTCGTCGCGACGCCTTCGTCGAACGCGCGAATCCCCTCGTTGATCCAAGGCATGAGAATGCGGTTCGTGACGAAGCCGGGCTTGTCGTCCGACTCCCAAGTCGTCTTCTCCAAATCCTCGGCGAACTCGTGGGCGACATCGACGAGTTCGGGGTCGGTCTGTTCGCCAACGACAATCTCGACACCTGGCATCACCGGCACGGGGTTCATGAAGTGCAGTCCGACGACCGACTCCGGTCGCTCCGTCGCTGCGGCAATCGACGTGATCGAAAGCGTGCTCGTGTTCGTCGCGAGCACGGCGTCGTCGGCTGCGATTTCGTCGAGGTCGCCGAAGATATCGCGTTTGATATCGAGATCCTCGAGCGCTGCCTCAACGACGAGGTCACAGTCCGCGAGGTCCTCGAGTTCGGTCGTGCCGGTGATTCGGTCGCGAACAGCTGCGGCCTCGTCTTCGGTGAGCGTCTCGTTCGAGACGAGTCGACCCAGACTGTCGTCGATCGTCTCGAAGCCGTTCTCGACGAACTCCTGTTCGATGTCGCGCATCACGACATCGTAGCCGTGTGTGGCGGCGACCTGTGCGATACCACTACCCATCGTTCCCGCGCCGATAACGCCGACGCGGTTGATCGTCTCTACGTCCATCACCAGTGTCTGTTCCGAGCAAGCCAATAAGTGTGCCGACTCGACAGATCTCACTGTCGGTCCCGCTGGCTGTCGCGAGCCGTTCGATACACATATAGTCCTGTCTGCCCAACTGTAGCGTGGTAGATAATGTCGAAGGCATTCGTCGCCGGAACAGGGATGACTGCGTTCGGAACGTTCCCCGATCGGAGAGGGAGAGATATGTTTGCAGAAGCCGGGCTCGCTGCGCTCGACGATGCCGGGCTTGGCCCTGAGGACATCGACGAGGTGTTTTACGGCAACTTCATCGGGACGCTTGCGGAAAATCAGGGCCATCAGGGACCGCTGGCAGCCGAAGCACTGGGTACGACCGCCCCGTCTAGGCGGGTCGAAAGCGCGTGTGCCTCGAGTGGCCTCGCGATTCGAGATGCAGTCCGTGCGGTCCGAAGCGGCGAGGCAGATGTCGTCGTCGCGGGTGGAATGGAACGGATGAGCAACATGGGAACTGCTGGAGCGACCGACGGATTGGCCCGTGCCGCCGACGATCTCTTCGAGATTCGATCCGGCGTCACGTTCCCCGCAGCGTACGCGTTGATGGCACGAGCGTACTTCGACGAGTTCGGCGGCGATCGTGAAGATCTCGCTCACATTGCCGTCAAGAATCACGACAACGCACTCGTCAACGACCACGCCCACCTCCAAGAGGAGATCACCGTCGACGACGTCCTCGAGTCACCAGAAATCGCGGCCCCGCTCACGCTGTACGACGCCTGTCCGATCAGTGACGGCGCAGCCGCACTCGTCTTGCTGTCGCCCTCCTACGCCGAGGAACACGGTCTCGACAGTGGCGTTGCGATCACGGGCTCGGGCCACGGCGGCGATACAATGGCTCTGCAGGATCGCCAGTCGCTCGCAACGGCCCCAGCGACACGCGACGCTGCCGAGGAGGCCTACGACGACGCGGGAATCAGCCCTGACGACGTCGGCTTCGTCGAAGTCCACGACTGCTTTACGATCGCCGAAGTGCTCGCCCTCGAAGGCCTCGGCCTCTACAGCTACGGGGAAGGGATCGGCGCGGCCCGACGCGGCGAGACGCGCCGCGACGGCGACCTCCCAGTGAACCTCTCGGGTGGACTCAAAGCGAAGGGTCACCCCGTCGGCGCAACCGGCGCAGCACAGGTCGCAGCCGTCAGCAATCTGCTTACCGGCATTCATCCACGAGCCGATGCCGTCAGCGAGGATGTCACCGTCGGCCTCGCACACAACGCGGGTGGGACGGTTGCCAGTGCAGCCGTGCACGTTCTGGAGGTGACACGATGACGGACACACAGGATGGGTGCTACGACGCGTTCCTCGACGCACTCGAGGCCAGCGACGGCTACTACTACGAGTGTGCGGATGGTCACGCGCTGGTCCCACCCCGACGTGTCTGTCCACACTGCGGTGACCGAGAGTTAGAGCGGGTGGAACTGCCTGAAACGGGTTCGATCGTCACCCACACGACTGTCGCCGTTCCAACGCCGCAGTTCGAAGACGATGCGCCGTACGTCACGGCGATCGCGACGTTCGGACAGGCCAAACTGACCGGTATCCTTCGAGACGTCGATCCGAACGACGTCGAAATCGGGCAGGAAGTCACCGTCACCGTCGACACAGCCGAAACCACTGGCGATCGGACGATCACGTTTGACCGACACAGCTAGTTCGATGTCACACACGACACCGATCACCATCGACTGGGGTGATACCGACGCCGGCGGGCTCATCTACTATCCACGGTTCTTTCATTTCGTGATCGTCGGGCTGAACGACTACTTCAGTCAGGCCACTGACGGCGAGCATCCGATGGAATCGTACCGGAAAGATGGGTATCTCCTCCCCGCAGTCGAGGCGTCGGCGTCGTTTCACTCGCCGCTTCGGGCTGGCGACACCGCGCTCCTCGAGACGACCGTCGTCGACAGCGGTACGTCGTCGCTGACGGTGGCGTTTACCATCGTGCGACCGTCGACCGACGAACGCGTCGCCGACGGCGAGGTGTCGTTCGTCTTCGTCGACGAGACGTTCGAGGCGACGCCGTTGCCCGACGACATGCGCGAGTGTATCCGAGAACGCGGTGACGCAGCGAACTAAGACCGGCTTCACGCCCTCGCGTCCCCGCGTCCGTGGGCACTTTTCGAACACACCGAGAGGAATACTCCTCGAGTAGCGACATCGTCGGGGAGCCATGAGAGACGTCCGAAAAGAGCCGTCGATTCGTGAACGGTCCGATTACCGACCGAAACGAGTGTCTACAGTTGGTGGCTGACCGATCATCTAGCTGTGTTTTTCTTGCTCCTGCTGGCGAAGCTCGACGCGGCGGATCTTGCCACTCGAGGTCTTGGGGAGTTCGTCGACGAACTCGATCCGGCGGGGGTATTTGTACGGAGCCGTCTCCTCTTTCATGAACTCCTGCAGTTCGACCTTGAGGTCGTCGCTGCCCTCGTAGCCCTCGGCGAGGATGACGTAGGTTTTGACGACGCTGCCACGTTCGTCGTGTGGGCTGTCGACGGCGGCTGCCTCGGCGACGGCGTCGTGGCTGACGAGTGCGTCTTCGACTTCGAATGGGCCGATGCGGTATCCGGAGGAGATGATGATGTCGTCGGCGCGGCCTTCGAAGAAGAAGTAGCCGTCTTCGTCCTGAGAGGCCAAGTCACCGGTACGGTAGTACTCACCCGAGAGTTTCTGCTCGTCGAGTTCCGGTTTTTCGTAGTAGCCGTCGAAGATCGCTGGGGAGTCGACCGGCACCGCGATCTCGCCGATCTCGCCGGTTTCAACCTCTTCTTCCTCGTCGACCTCGATGATCGTCGCCCCGACGCCGGGGGTTGGTTTCCCCATGCTGCCGGTCTTGACGTCGATGCCCGGGTAGTTCGTCACGAGTGCGACCGTCTCGGTCTGGCCGTAGCCGTCGCGTGGCGTGACGCCCCACGCGTCCTGAATGCGCTCGATCGGCTCGCGGTTGAGTGGTTCGCCCGCCGACAGCGTGTCGTTCAACTGGACGTCGTAGTCGTCGAGGTCGGCGTTCGCGAACATCCGGTACTGGGTCGGGACCGCACAGAGTTTCGTGACGCCTTCGTCCTCGAGGATCTGGAGGAACGTCTCCGGTTCGAAGTCGCCATCGTAGATCAACTGCGTCGCGCCCGTCGTCAGTCCGACACCGATCGGACTCCAGAACCACTTGGCCCAGCCGGTGCCGGTCGTCGCCCACAGCAGTTCCTCCTCGAGATCGGTGTCTTCGTCGACGCCCCACCAGTACGGCGCGTTGATCTGATTGAAGCAGTACTGCCAGCGGTGTTTGTGTAGGACTGGCTTCGGCTGACCGGTCGTTCCGCTGGTATAATTGATCGACATCGGGTCCTCGGCCGCGAGATCAGGACCATCGTAGTCGGTCGACTGCCCGTCCATCACCGACTGGAACGTCGTCCAACGATCGTCGTCGAGCGCGTCCTCGTCACCCTCGAGAACGATCACGCGCTCGAGTGGCGTCTCCTCGAGTACGGGTTCGACCATGTCGGTGAGCGACTCGTGGACGACGATTGTCGTCGCGTTACAGTCGTTCGCACGGAACTCGATATCTTTTGCTCGCAGCATCGACGAACACGGGACCAACAACGAGCCAGTCGCGAGTGCACCGAGCTGGATCACGAACGTGTCTGGATGCCGCGGGAGCAAGTGCATGGTCCGGTCGCCCTTGCCGACACCCAGTTCCTCGAGGCCGTTTGCAAATTGGTTCATCCCGTCGCGAAGGTCGGCGTAGGTTCGTTCCTCCCGATGGCCGTCGTCGCTCAGAAAGTGAACGGCGACTCGGTCGCCGAACGACGCCGCGTGGTCGGCGACGGTCGACGTGACCGTATACGATTCCGGAATATTCCATTCGAACTCCTCGACTATGGTATCGTAATCCACACCCATACTCGACCAATCATACCATGCCTGCTTTAATGTTTTGCTGCTTCCAGCGTTCGTACCGGTGTCAACGGATATATCCGTTGGGTCCGGAATCAGCCGATTTGCCACCGATAGCGAGTCTCGGTTTTAGGTAGAGTCGAATGCCTCGTGGGAACTCTTAACAGTGTATACACCACTACTCGAGTATGGACACGAGCAAGCAACTCTACGAACTCGAGGCCACGGGCTGGAAGCGAGGGCTGTATGACGACGTCAAACGGACGTTCCGCGCGCCGATCGTCAACTGGATCTTCCGAACGACGATCGCGAACTACCCCGAGTTCGTTCGGTACGCATGGGGGCAGGTGAAACCGGCGTTCGAGACCGCTCGCTTCGGCCAGTTTTCGGTTACGTATCGCGATACCGTTCTCTCGGCGGTTTCGGCGGACACATCGATTCCGACCTATCGCTGTGACGAACTCGAAGTATCCCCGTCCGAATACGGTGAACTTCGCGGCCAACTCGAGACGTACGATATCGTCGCCCCGCGCCTCGCCGTCCTCTTCGAACTCGTCGACAGAGCGCTGTCCGAGAAACCGATCGGCACTGAGCCCGATCGAACTCGAGCAGCGACCGCACCGTTGCCCGCCTGGCTCGATGCCGATCGAGGGCGGCCGCCGACGATGGTCGCGTTCGACGAGTCGCCGGCGGAACTGGCCGACGTTGTCGACGGGATCCAGTCGTTTCACGGTCTCGAGGACGGCCTGCCGAGTATCTACCGGACAGTTGCCCAGTGGCCCGGATATTTACTCCCGATGTGGAACGATCTCGAACCGGTGCTCCGCAGTGACGGGTTCTCGACGGCGGTCGATGACGGTCGCGCAGTCGTCACCGAGTACGTGGACTCACTCGCTTACACGCCACAACTCGGCCCCGACGCGCTCGCACAGCAGGGCCTCGACGAATCGGCGATCGACGAACTTCAGGATCTGTTCAGGGAGTTCAATCAGGGTGTGATCGAGACCGTCATCCCAGCGCTGCCGGTGTACGCAACGACGGTCGACGCCGTCGGCAGCCGCTCGCTCGAGTAAGCGAGCGGAGGTTCATATTTCGTCGCAGCCGTGTGAAATTCACCCATAGTATATTGCCAGTGCGAGCGAACAATGCTCGTATGTCATTCGATCCAACCGCCGTCGAAACGATCACCGTCGACTCGTATGGGACCCTCGTCGATCCGGCTGCCGTTGAACGAACACTCGAGACACACGTCGACGACGAACACGTCCAGTCGGTATCCAACCAGTGGCGTAGTCGCTCACTGATGTACACGATGGTGAGTAACTTCACCGACAGCTACCAACCGTTTTACGACATGAACCGCGATGCGCTACGAGTTGCGCTCGCAGGCCACGGCGTCGACCTCGACTCGGAGACGATCGAGGAAATCCTCGCTTCGTACCACGATCTCGATCCGTTCGAGGACGTCCGCAGCGGACTCGCAGCGATAGCCGACGCCGGGTACGACGTCTTCGTGGTCTCGAACGGCAATCCAGACATGCTCGAGTCGATGGTCGAGACGGCTGATCTCGAGTCAGTACTGTCGGGCACGATCAGTGCGGACGAGATTCGGACGTTCAAACCCGATAGCGAGATCTATCGACACGCGGCGGCACGAACGGGGACGCCGATCGAGTCGATCGCCCATGTCGCTGGGCCGACCTTCGACGTGCAGGGGGCGATGCACGCGGGCATGCAGGGGGTCTGGATCAATCGAACGGGTGGTATCTGGGATCCGTTCGCGGACGAGCCGAATCTGACGATCAAAACGTTCGACGAGTTAGCAGTCGAACTCGGCGTATAGCGTCGCTCACGTCTCGTTACGATCGTCTTCCGAGCAAGCAGTATCCGTCATTCTGCACGTACTGCGCAATCGTCAATGATTTTATAATAAATATTCTTTAAATTATTGGTCTCGGCGGGAATGACGTATTCACACCGCCGTATTCAAGTAGTCGCGAACCATAATTCGACATACATAACAATTTAATACTTGCAATATGACGGAGAGTAGTGTATGCAGACTCATACCAAGGAAGCGCTGGCATCATTGACTGCAGCGGTAGCACTCATTGGTGTCATACACGCGGGGATCTGGTTCACGATGTTCGGGACCCCCGATTTGACCGTGTTGGGGTTCCCGTTCCACTACTTTTGGTTAGTGGCGGGTGGGCCAGTGGCGATGTTCGTCCTGTACTGGGTGTACTACCAGTACATCACGTCGTCCATTATGGAAGAGAAACGGCAGCTGAAGGCGTCTGCAGGTGGCGTTGGAGCACCTGACGATATCGGCGCAAAAGCGGGTGATGACGATGATTGAGCCGCTGGCACTCCAGCAAACGGGGGAGTACCCGTTTCAGGAGACGTTCACCGACCTCGTGATCCCGATCGGGATCATCGTCGTGATGTTTCTCGTGTTCTACGGGATCAGTTACTACATGAAAAGCAACATCCAGGGCAGCGACGACTACATGGTCGCTGGACGGACCATCGGCCCATTCGTCAACGGGTCTGCGGTCTCAGCTACCTGGGAAAGTTTAGCGACGTTCATGGGTGTCGTCGCACTGATGGTCCAAGTCCAGATTCCGTTCCTGGCAGTGTGGACTAACTTCCTGCTGTCGATCCCACTGATCGTCATTCTGTACGGCCAGACGCTACGCCGACTCGGCTCGTACACGCCGGCGACGTTCTGTAAGGATCGCTACGGCAACACGATGTCAGTCGTGATGGCGCTGCTCATCGTGTTCGTCATGTTGATGTACGCCCTCGGTCAGTTCATCGGGCTGGCACAGGTCGCCGAGATTCTGTTCGGGTGGGACTACACGCTCTCACTGTTCGTCATCGCCGTGTTGGTTACCGGATACGTCGTGATCGCCGGGATGTGGGGTGTGTCGTACAACTCCGCCCTGCAGTTCTGGATCATGCTCACCGCCGCGTTCATCCCGATGATGTTCGTTCTGAATCAACTCGGTTCGTCCGGTTGGTACTTCCCACCGCTTGGTTACGGTGACCTCGTGCCGGAAATGCAACAGACGAATCCCGGCTTCTTCGACATGACGTTCGATACGCGGTGGTACTTCGCGATGTTTCTGGCGATGGCGCTGGGGCCGATCGGGATGCCCCACCTCGCCCAGCGGATCTTTACCAGCCGCAGCGTCGAAGCCGGGCGGAAAACCGTCTTCTGGTTCGTCCTCGTGACGGGCCTGATGTTCGCGACGATCTACTCCGTCGCGTTCGCCGGCGTCTACTGGCTCGGGCAAGAAGGGTTCGAAGTCGCCGAAGCCGACTTCGACAAAATGATCTTCTACCTGAACTTCGCGTTCAACGGTGATTCGATCACCGGCTACGTCGTCGCCGGTGCAATCGCGGGCGGACTCTCGACCGTCAGCGGTCACATGCTCGCGATCAGCGCCGCGGTCGCAAACGACGTCATCGAAGCTTTCGAACTCGAGGTCACCGAAGATCGCAAGACACAGTTCGGCTACGCCGCCGTCATCGCGTCCGGACTGATCGTTGCCCTGATCGCACTCAGTCCGCCGGCGTTCCTCGTCGTCAGTATCCTCTGGGCGTTCGCCATCAGTGCCGCAGCGATCACCCCCGTGATCGTCCTCGGCGTCTGGTCCGCCCGCGTGAACCGATACGGTGCACTCGCCTCGAGTGCCGTCGGCTTTCTGACCGTCCTCGTACTCTCGCCGCACGCGTTCGGCAGCATCGGTGCCGGAGCCGAGGGACTCACGGCACAGCTCGGTATCGACGCGATCATGATCGCGTTCCCGCTGTCGATCCTGACGTTCGTCGTCGTCTCACTGATTGCGGAACGCGTCGGCTCGCTGAACGTCGATCCGGAATCGAACCGCAACCTGATCAACGAAATGCACGGCTACCCTGACGACGACGTCGACCGCTTTACCAGCGCGACGCCGCTGATCGTCCTCGCTGTGTTGATGCTGCCGATCCTCTGGTGGGGCATACAACCCTGGTAGCCTGTTCAAGCCTCTCATAGTATATGCAGCTCTTTGGCTCCAAACTCGGAACGGTGGCGTGGCTGCTCATCGGCGCTGGAACGGCCGCACTCGCGGTCTACAACGATAACCAGCTGACGGCACTCATCGCCGTCGGCTGGGTCACTCTCGCCGTGTTCAGCTGGGCCGAGTATCGAAAAGACGACTGACCGCCGCAGACGTTTTTGCCATTGCAGCGTCCCGAGTTGCCGCTCGAGCGATTACAGACGTCGCGAAGCTACGAAAACACCTTTAAAACGGATACAGTCGACGCCACTCTCTACTGCGTACACTGAAAAGAAGAATACACCTGCAGTCGGTGAGGGCTTACTGTTCGTCCAATAACACGGTGACCGGCCGTGTCGACTCGAGCAGCACCGACTGGGTGACGCTCCCGAACAGCATTTTCCCGGCGGCACTCTTCTTTCGACCGCTCATGATGATGTTGTCGGCGTCGATCTCGTCGGCGACAGCGAGAATCTGCTCGATGATGTCACCTCGTTCCAGTCGCGTTTCCACCTCGACCCCAGCGTCGGCAAGCAGTTCGTACGCGACGGTCGTGCTGTCGGGGAGTTCCGGCTCAGCTCGCCCTTCGTCCCGTTGTGATTCGAACTCCTGTAACCAGGGTTGCTTGGTGGAGGCGGACACGTTCAGTAGGATGACCGCTTTCTCCGACGGCTCACCGGGAAGGTCCCTGACGATCTCTGCCGCTCGTTTTGCCCGTGTTTCGCTCTCATCGATCGGGAGCAAAATCGTGTGCATAGGTGACACTCGAGTTACCGTTACTTAATCATTTGGGCGACCGACAGCCGTCCGTGACCGACCCCGAGTCAGATCGCACAGATCAGCAGCCGGATACGTCGAGGTATGTGATTGATTCTCCAGTAAACCGATAACAAGACTTTAGAATATTGGCACTCATGGTCATACCAATGTTCGACAAAAACGAGCTCGAGGGGATTCGCGAGCAACAGGACCAGTGGGAAGAAGAGACACGTGATCCCGTGCTCGAGCGCCACGGGGAACGGAAAGACCGCTTTGCGACGATTTCGAACCACGAAGTCGATCGGCTCTACACACCGGATGACATCGCCGATCTCGATTTCGAAGACGATCTCGGATTTCCCGGTGAGCCACCGTACACGCGCGGCCCGTATCCGACGATGTACCGCGGACGGACGTGGACGATGCGGCAGTTCGCCGGCTTCGGCACGGCTGAAGAGACCAACGAGCGCTTTCATTACCTGATCGACGAGGGCCAAACCGGTCTCTCGACGGCCTTCGACATGCCGTCGCTGATGGGGATCGACTCGGACCATCCGATGAGCGAAGGCGAAGTCGGCAAAGAGGGCGTCGCCGTCGACACGCTCGCCGATATGGAGGTTCTCTTCGACGGGATCGATATCGGCGAAGTCTCGACGTCGTTCACGATCAACCCGTCGGCGGCCGTCATCTACGCGATGTATATCGCCCTGGCCGACCAGCAGGGCGTTCCTCGGGATAAAGTGCGCGGCACGCTCCAGAACGACATGCTCAAAGAGTTCATCGCTCAGAAGGAGTGGGTGATTCCGCCGAGTCCCTCGCTGAAGATCGTCACCGACACGATCGAGTTCGCCGTCGACGAGACGCCGAAGTTCCACCCCGTCTCCATCTCGGGCTATCACATCCGCGAAGCCGGCTCGACGGCTGCCCAAGAGGCCGCTTTCACACTCGCTGACGGCTTCGCCTACGTCGAGGACTGTCTCGACCGCGGCCTCGACGTCGACGACTTCGCTCCCCTCCTCTCGTTTTTCTTCAACTCCCACAACTCCATTTTCGAAGAGATCGCCAAGTTCCGCGCCTCCCGCCGCGTGTACGCCCGCGTAATGGAAGACTGGTACGGTGCCGAACAGCCCGAATCGAAACGGCTGAAGTTCCACACCCAGACGGCCGGGCAGTCGCTGACCGCCCAGCAGCCGCTGAACAACATCGCTCGTGTCACCATTCAGGCACTCGCGGGCGTCCTCGGTGGCACGCAGTCGCTGCACACGAACAGCTTCGACGAAGCGCTGGCGCTACCAAGCGAGAAGGCAGTCCGTGTCGCACTGCGAACCCAACAAATCATCGCCGACGAATCCGGCGCGGCCGATATCGTCGACCCGATGGGCGGCAGCTACGCCATCGAAAAACTCACCAACGAGATGGAAGCCGAGATCATGGGCTACATCGAGGAGATCAAAGAGATCGGCGACGGCTCCGTCCGCGACGGCGTCCTCGACGGCATCGATCAGGGCTACTTCCAGCGCGAAATTCAGGAGTCGAGCTACGAGTACCAACAGCGCGTCGAACGCGGCGAGGAGGTCGTCGTCGGCGTCAACAAATACACCATCGAGGAGGACACCTCCCCAGAGATCCTCCAGATCGACGAAACGACGCGCGACCGCCAACTCGAGCGACTCGAGCGGGTCAAAGACGAGCGTGACGACGAGGAAGTCGAGGCCACCCTCGAGGCGCTGTCGGATGCGATCGACTCCGAGGAGAACGTCATGCCGTACATCATCGACGCCGTCAAAGCCTACGTGACGATGGGCGAGATCATGCAAGTCTTCGAAGACCACCACGGCGCCTACCAAGAAGAGCTCAGTCCTGTCTAATCCAGCGTTGCATTCGCCCCTGTAGTCGCCGCGCTACTCGCTTGCCGTGTCTTCGGGCTCGAGCACGTACGTACACTCCGTATACGTCTCCTCACCGATCGTGATCGGTTCCGTTGTGGCCTGTTCGAAGCCGAACCCGCGGTAGAACGCGTTCCCCGGCTCGTTGGCCTCGAGAACCATCGCGTTGAGCCGCTCGACGCCCTGCTCGACCAACCGATCGCGTGTCGCCTCGAGTAACTGCCGACCGAGGCCCTCGTTGCGATGGTCCGGCGCGACGTAGACCCGGAGAATGTTCCCTTCGTTGTCGTCGGGGTCCCAGACAGCGTGGGCAAAGCCAACGACCTCGTCGTCACGTTCGGCGACCAGCATGAGTGCGCGCGACCAGATAATCGAGTCTCGAACGAGGTCGTCCGAGTACCACTCGTCGAATCCTTCCTGAATTGATTCCCGGCTCAGGATATCCGGGTAGTCTTCGGTCCACGAGGAGCGGGCGACGTGTTGGATCGCATTGACATCATCGGGGGTGGCAGCGCGTACTGTCATATGCTGACAAGCACCTATGTCGAATTAACATTTGTGCCCCGCAGACGTATGCGTGGGGACGACGCACCACGAATTTCGATAGAATCATACCCCCTCCAGCGAAACGCGAATGTATGAGTGCTGACAGCGAACAGCGGAGTATCCGTTGTATGGTAGCGAAAGTAGGACTCGACGGCCACGACCGTGGCGCACACGTGATTGCCCGTGCGTTCCGTGATGCCGGTTTCGAAGTCATCTACTCCGGTCTGCACAAATCCCCCGACGACGTCGTGCAGGCAGCCGTCCAAGAGGACGTCGACGTTCTCGGCATCTCGATTCTCTCGGGCGCTCACGACACGCTCGTCCCGAAAATCATGGACGGCCTCGATGAGTACGGTGCGAAAGCGGATACGCTCGTCCTCGCCGGCGGCGTTATTCCAGAGGAAGACCGAGCGGAACTCAAAGACGAGGGCGTCGCAGCGATCTTCGGCCCCGGAACGTCGATCGAAGAGACGATCGACTTCGTCCGCGAGAACGCGCCCGAGCGATGACCGCCGACACCGACCGACTGCTCGAGGACCTGCTCGAGGGCGACCACCGTGCACTGGCGCGGGTTATCACGAAGATCGAAAACCGATCGCCGGGGTACCGAGAGCTCGTGTCGGCGCTGCACACCCACACTGGCAGTGCGGACGTGATCGGCATCACCGGCTCGCCCGGCGCAGGTAAGTCGACGCTCGTCGACAAGATCGCAAAGACCTACCGCGACCGCGGACAGACCGTCGGCGTCATCGCCATCGACCCGTCCTCGCCGTTCAGCGGCGGCTCCGTGCTGGGTGACCGCATTCGGATGGCCTCGACCGTCGGCGACATGGACGTCTTCTTCCGCTCGATGTCCGCCCGTGGCTCACTCGGCGGCCTCTCGACGGCGACAACCGACGCCGTGCGCGCACTCGACGCCTTCGGCAAGGACAAGATCATCATCGAAACCGTCGGGGCCGGACAGAACGAAGTCGACATCGTCAAAACCGCCGACACAGTCGCGGTCCTCGTTCCGCCGGGTGGCGGCGACGACATCCAGATGCTCAAAGCCGGCATTCTCGAGATCGCCGACGTCTTCGTCGTCAACAAGGCGGACATGGATGGCGCGGATATGACCGTCAAAGAGCTCCGGGAGATGGTCACGATGGACGACCCGACGCCGCTGGCGGGCCACCACGGCCCGGACGAAACGGCGTCGTTCGGCGAATCCGACGATGCGACCGCCGACTCCGCCGCCGAGACGTGGACGCCACCGATCATCGAGACGATCGCGACCAGCGGCGAGGGCGTCGCCGACTTCCTCGACACCATCGACGACCACGTGACGTGGCTCGAAGACACCGGCGAGCGAGCAGCTCAGGAGCGCACCCGCTACGCCGACGAGATTCGGACGCTCTTTCGCGAAGATACATCCGCACTGCTCGAGGCCGAACTCGAGGCCCGCGGCGGCCTCGACACCTACGTCGATTCGGTCGTCGACGCCGAGACGGACCCGTACACGGTCGCTGCCGAGTTCCTGGAGCCACTCGAGGCGTGTCTTCAAGAGCAGTCGCTGGCGTCGGAGCCGAATGAATCGACCGTAAAACGCGCCGAGTAGCCAGTTCGGAGACCGACACGAATCGTCACCAGCCTCTCTCGAGCGCGCAGAAATTGAAATCGGTCGAAAAGCAGTCGAGAAACGCTGCGACCGCCCTCAGTTCAGCAGGTGTTGAGCGATCGTATTTCGCAGCACTTCGCTCGTCCCTTCGTAGATCTCGTTAAGTTTGGCGTCGCGGTAGAACCGTTCGGCGGGGAAGTCCTTGGTGTAGCCGTAGCCGCCGTGGATCTGGATGCCTTCGTTTGCGACCTCACGGCTCACTTCGCTGGCGTAGAGTTTCGCCTGCGCGGCCTCTTTGATGAAGTTCTCGCCGCGGATCTTCTTGTCTGCAGCGTCGTGCATGAGCAGGCGGGCAGCGCGCGTCTTCGTATCCATGTCAGCGAGTTTGTGCTGAATTGCCTGGAACTCGCTGATCGGCTGGTCGAACTGCTCGCGGTCCTGGCTGTATTTGACTGCCTCGTCGAGCGCGGCCTGTGCGATCCCGATCGACCGGGCGGCGATCGTGATACGGCCGCCGTTGAGCGTCTTCAGCGCCTGCACGAAGCCGTCGCCCTCGTCACCGAGCAGTCGGTCTTCCGGAATCCAGAGGTCGTCAAACCGGAGTTCGGCCGTCGGACAGCCCTTATCGCCGAGTTTCTCCTCCGTCCCTTCGACGATGAATCCGTCGTCTTCCTCGGGACGGACGATGAACGACGAGATCCCCTTGTTGCCCGCGTCGGGATCGGTTTTGGCGAACACGGTCACCGTGTCGGCGACCGAACCGTTCGAAATCCAGAGTTTGCCACCGTTGATCAGGTAGCCGTCGCCGTCTTCTTCGGCCGTCGTCTCCATCGCCGGCACGTCGCTGCCAGCGCCGGCCTCCGAGAGGGCGAACGCACCGATGTCCGTCCCCTCCGCGACGGGCGTGAGGTACTCCTCTTTCTGGGCCTCGTCGCCGAACTCGTAGAGCATGTTCCCCGCGAGCGAGATGTGGGCGGCGACGATCGTTCCGAGACCGCCGGAGCCACGCGAGATCTCCTCGAGGGCTGCCGGGTACGTGTGGTAGTCGAGACCGGCACCACCGTACTCCTCGGGGAACGGCATCCCCATCAGTCCGAGTTCGGCGAGTTCGTCGACGATGTCCTGGGGGAACTCGTCTTTTTTATCGATTTCGTCGGCGATGGGAACGATCTCCTCGTCGACGAACTCAGTAACCATCTCCGTGATCTGGCGCTGCTCGGCCGAGAGACTGAAGTCCATACCTCACACTTCACACGTCTTTCGTATAGATTTTCCTCTTTGGGAAGCCATCGCAGTGGCACTTTGACTCCTCCCACGACGAGCGACGCTGGGCCCGCGAAAGAATATGTACGATGCCCTAGAACAGGTCCGGTATGGCATACAGTTACGAGCCACACCGCTTCGAGGAGTTCGAAGAGGGCCAGACGTTCCAGAGTCCCGGCCGAACGATCACCGAGACGGACGTCGTCATGCATTCCGCGATGACCAGCGACTGGAACGAACTGCACACGAACGCCGAACACGCGAAAGAGCGCGATTTCGGCGAACGGATCGTCCACGGCCCGATGACGTTCGTCCAAGCGATCGGCATGGTCATGCGAATCGGCATTCTCGAGCGAACCGCCTACGCGTTCCTCGGCATGAACTACATGGATCTGCCGAACCCAGTCCACATCGGCGACACCATCTCACTCGAGATCGAAGTCGCCGAGACGAAGGAGTTAGAGAGCCGTGACGACGTGGGGCTGGTCGTCTTCGAGACGGAAATGACCACACAAGATGGCAGGATTGTCTTCCAAGGAGATCTGAAGTTTTTCGTCCTCACAGCCGACGACTAACCCGGATTTCTGCCCGGTCATCAGCAATCATGGCAGAACTCAAAGTATTATTGCAGTCAGATAATTTGTCGAATGCTATCGAATCAGTAGGTCAACGACCACAACGAGAGTCGTTCTCAACGCAACGTACAAATCGGTTGTAAAAGCGTCTATCACTGTGTTTTCGAGATCGACAACCGATCAAGCTGAAACAGGTGTCGGTGATCGCATCGTGCAAAAGTCAACTGAAATCGTCGACGACAGTTCACAGGGTCACCGGGTGCGTAGCACCGTAAATCGAGGTCCTGTTAGGAGGCACCGTCCGGTGACGAGAGCGGCCCGGATACCAAACACGGAATGCAGAAAACATCTACAGAAGAAAAGATGTTCAGATAAATATCGGATTAGATATAGTTTTGGGAGCACCAGATACAAGCGCCACCATCACACGGTCATCTGCACAGCAGCAGTGCTTCGAGTCGCTACGTCCCGCTTGATGCGCCGTTTTCCCGTGCTGCTTCGAAATGGCGGCGCTCGATGACGACCTCGTCGGCCCGGTCGTTTGCCTCGTCGGGTCCGTAGGCGTCGGCAACCTCGCGGATCGCTTTCATCGACGCAGTTCGGACCAGCGCTTCGAGGTCGGCGCCGGTGTAGCCCTCGAGTTCAGCCGCGAGCGCCGAAATGTCGACCGCGTCGTCGAGTGGCTTCCCGCGGGTGTGAACCTTGAGGATCTTCTCGCGAGCGTCGTGGTCCGGTTTCGGAACGAGGACGTGCGTATCGAGTCGGCCGGGTCGAAGCAAGGCAGGGTCGATGTGGTCCTTGCGGTTGGTAGCAGCCAGTACGACGAGGTTCGGGTTCTCGCGCATTCCATCGAGTTCCGTCAGAAGTTGTGAGACGACGCGTTCGGTGACCTCGTGGCCCCCCTCGCCACGGGTGGCGGTGATCGCGTCGATCTCGTCAAAGAAGACGATCGACGGGGCGGACTGGCGCGCCCGTTCGAACACCTCACGGATCGCCTTCTCGCTCTCGCCGACGTAGCGGTCGACGATCTCCGGGCCGTCGACGCGGACAAAGTTGACGTCGGTTTCGCCCGCGAGCGCGCGGGCGAGCAACGTCTTCCCGGTTCCGGGCGGCCCGTAGAGTAAGACACCCGAGGGCGGTGTCGTGTTGGTCTCCTCGAAGAGTCGTTCGTAGGTCAACGGCCACTCGACGGATTCGCGAAGGGTCTGTTTGGCGTCCTCGAGACCGCCGACGTCCGAAAAGTCCGTCGTGGGCGATTCGGCGACGTACTCGCGCATCGCGGACGGCTCGACAGATGCGAGCGCAGCGTCGAAGTGGGCTTTCGTGACGGTCGGGTCGCGGTTCCACGCTGTCCGGTCGTCGGACTCAGTTGGTCGCCCACGGATCGCCGCCATCGCCGCCTCGCTCGCCACTGCATCGAGGTCCGCGCCGACGAATCCGTGCGTTCGTCTGGCGATGGCGTCGATGCTCACGTCGTCCGCGAGCGGCATCCCGCGGGTGTGGACCTGCAGGATCTCCTTGCGGCCGGCCTCGTCCGGCACGCCGATCTGAATCTCACGATCGAACCGACCGCCACGACGAAGTGCGGGATCGATCGTGTCGACGCGGTTGGTTGCCCCAATGACGATCACCTCGCCGCGGGCGTCGAGACCGTCCATCAGGGTCAATAGCTGGCCGACGATCCGGTTTTCAGCGTCGCCTTCGTCGTCTCGAGTGCCGGCGATCGAGTCGATTTCGTCGAAGAAGATGATCGTCGGCGCGTTTTCCTGGGCCGTCTCGAACACGTCACGAAGCCGTTCTTCGGACTCGCCTTTGTACTTCGACATGATCTCCGGCCCGGAGATCGTCTCGAAGTGGGCGTCGACTTCGTTGGCGACGGCGCGGGCAATGAGCGTTTTACCCGTTCCCGGCGGTCCGTAGAGCAAAACACCCGACGGCGGCTCAACGCCAAGTCGCTGAAACAGCTCCGGTTCCGAGAGGGGGAGTTCGATCATCTCGCGGACGAGTTCGAGTTCCTCGTCTAACCCGCCGATATCCTCGTACGTAACTCCCGACGTAGGTGCTGTCCCGGCGTCCTCAGACGTAGAACTCGCCGAACTGGTCGATTCGGCGCGGCCCTGTGCTCGCCGTCGGTCGTGGCTGGAACTCGAAGAGTCCTCAGAGGGTGACTCCGTGCCGGTTCCGACGATTCGAACTGTCGTCGTGCTCGTGATCCGAACGTCGCCGTCGGGATCAGTGTCGGTAACTCTGAACGGGTTCTGATCAAGTCCTTCGATGCGGACCTGTTCGCCGGTTCGGACCGGACGGTTGCGGAGTGCCTTGGCGGCTTCGCGTTCGGCGGCCCCCTGTTGACCACTAAACGACGCCGGCGAGGCGAGCGTCACTCGCGTCGCATCGGCGATCGTCGATGTCGATTTCGTCCTGACAGTCACCGTATCGCCGACGTGTGCCTTGGCGTTTGCACGGGTGTCGCCGTCGATCTGGATGACGTTCTCCGGCACCGATGAATCCGCCGGCCACATCTTCGAGACCGTCGTTTGCCCGCCCTCGATGACCACGGTGTCGCCACTCAACACGCCAAGTTGTCGTCGCGCCGACTCCGGGATTCGTGCAACACCCCGTCCCGCATCCCGCTTTTCGGCGGCGCGAACCGTCAGCGACACGCCGTCCGAATCCGACTCGCTCATACACTCGTCCTTTCGGGCGCGGCGTCTTGAGAATTGTCCCGTCATTGGACGTCGAGATCGGGCGCTCATGGTACGTCCACGATAGATCTTACTCTGCTATCATTTTCGATCGATACACAACCGATGTCTTCCGGACGGAACGTGTATCCAACCCGTAATTCGACATCCTCGTCCGTATTTACAGGGTCGTTATCGGCTCGAGACGACTCGAGAGATGGAAGCGCGAAACAATCAAAAAGACAGTTACTCACCCACAGATCTATGTTAAGATGCCACGCATAGTTTGGTAGCCGCAGTTTTCACAATCCATAGTTGTCAGTACTATTTAAATCATCACCGTGGCCCCGTCCGGAGAGATACAGCCGCCGCTGAAACAGTGAGACTGGCGCTATACATCGTGGATGGCTTTCGTCTAAACAATCATATACTGAAGCGGCAGTTCAGGCCCTACAGTCGTTCATGCAGCTCATTTCGCAGTATTCTCTCGTAACATGACTCGTCAACGAATCGGTGAAATTACAGTGTACCGAGACTGCAACTAGAAGAACGATATTCACCCCGGTATAAAACGACTTACTGGCCTCGCTGAACCGTTACATCTAGCGGCGTGTCTAACTAACGAACTGGAGGTATTTATCGAAGCGCGAATTATAGCCATCATATTCTTACTATCTATATCGGAATTATCGCCCCAATTAGCAACGATCAGTATGTAGAACTGAGACTGTGTAACGGTCGTAACGATTGGAGCCGTTAATGCAGCGACTCGAAGTGGCCTCTGACGGGCGGAAACCTGCCCACGAGCACAATGACAAAAGACAAAACGACTAGCGACCGCCGTGGTGTTCTCCGAACGGCCGGGACAGTTGTCCTCGGCGCGATCGGACTCACCGGTGTCGCTTCGGCAAGTGGAACAGACTACAACGACGGCAAACACGACGACGGCAAACACGACGACGGCAAACACGACGACGGCAAACACGACGACGGCAAACACGACGACGGCAAACACGACGACGGCAAACACGGTAGAAAGAGGTTCCCCGGTAAAGGCAAAGGTTTAGAAGACAAAAAATACGGAGACGGAAAGAAGTTCCCCGGTAAGGGCAAGGGTTTAGAAGACAAAAAATACGGAAATGGAAAGAAATTCCCCGGTAAGGGCAAGGGTTTGGAAGACAAAAAACACGGAAATAGAAAGAAGTGAGAACACGGGCCGGTCCGATTGATGACGCTCTCTAGCGAGACCATTCCCTAATAGGGGAATCCCGTTTTTGCAGCACAATACAAAGAGCGATACGCAGCTGTTATAATGGGTATTGATTAGCGAGGCAGTCCGTATTGACCGTTTTTCACCCAACCAAGAGATGGTCGGGTCGCAGTCGGGTTGTATCGGAGAACGATCCTTCCGAGCGAGGACCGGGTCACGGCGCGTCCGCTACCGAACTCGCCATCACTCGAGTCGCTCGCGATGGTCGGCAGCGAGCTCACGAGCCTGCTCGAGCGTGTGAGCCTCAGTCCAGCGAACGCGGTCGCCGTCGCCGTAGGCGAGCGCCGTTTTGAGTTCGTCGCGGAGCACCCCGTGGTCGACTGCGAGCACCGTTCCGGACCCGTCGCCGAGTTCGTACACGCCCGGACGGTCGGGGGCGCTGGCAACGGCGCTTCGATCGAGGTCACGCCAGGGTTTCTGGAGCGGCATGGGAGATCAGTCGTGCTGCTCGCCGTTGTTGGTGTCGTCCTCGCTCTCGACGAGTTCGTAGGCGTGTTCGCTCATCTCGTCTTCGGCGAAGACGAACACCCGACCGTCGACCAGCGAAAGGTCGGCTTCGACGCGGATCGAGTACCCCTCCGTCGTGACGGTCACACCAGGGAACAGCACTTCCTCGTCGTCGCCCTCGAGCATCACGCGGCCGACGCCGGTCGACTCGAGGATGTCGTCGTGGGTATTGCGGTCGTTGACGTAGGTCATGACTCCTTCGACGCCGTCGGGATCAGTGACGAGGACGTGGACTTCCTTCCCGGGCGGGGTCTTGATCGCGCCGTCGACGGGCTGTGGCGGGCCGTGGTAGAACACGTCCCGACCGTCGAGATACTCGACGACGACGCCACCCTCGACGAAATCGACACCGATCGTACTCGGTGCGACGTTGTTTCGTGCGCTCATTGCCAGTCGATTCGGCCGGGACGGGGAAAAGCGACCGGTTCCAGCGCCACCGCTTGCGACGTCGAGACCGTCAGCCGTAAATACACGCTCTGAGACGATTCCGGTATGGACGGTCGCGCCGTTGCCCCAGCAGCCGGAACGGTTCTCAACGCGCTTGCAACCGGGACCGGTTCGGCGTTTGCGATCGATCTCGAGACGACAGCCACGGTCAAACTCACCGACGATGGCGAGGTCGACGCCGAGATCGCTGGCCAGCCCGACGCGGATACGACGCTCGTCGAGCGCTGTGCCGAGCTAACGATCGCCGAACACGCCGACGCTGCAGGACTCGACGAGACAGCAGTGGGTGCTCGAGTGGAGACGAACAGCGACGTGCCGATGGCCTCGGGACTGAAAAGTTCGAGCGCGGCGGCGAACGCCACCGTGCTGGCGACGCTCGACGCGCTCGAGCTCGGCGACGCGCTCGAGCGGATCGACGCCTGCCGACTCGGTGTGCAAGCGGCCCGCGACGCCGGCGTCACCGTCACCGGTGCGTTCGACGACGCCAGCGCGAGCATGCTCGGTGGCGTAACGATCACCGACAACATGGCCGACGAACTCCTCGCCCACGAAGAAGTCGACTGGCACGCCCTGGTCTACACGCCACCCGAACAGTCCTTTAGCGCCGACGCCGACGTCTCCGCCTGCGAACGAATCGCGCCGATGGCAGACCTCGTCGCTGAACTCGCCCTCGATGGACGTTACGGCGAGGCGATGACTGTCAACGGCTTCGCGTTCTGCGGTGCCCTCGGCTTCTCGGCCGATCCGATGGTCGAGGCGTTGCCGGATGTCGATGGCGTCTCGCTGTCCGGCACCGGCCCGAGTTACGTCGCCGTCGGCGACCGACGGACGCTCGAGACGGTACAGGACCGATGGACCGAACGCGACGGAACGACACGACTACTGCAGACACGAACTGACGGGACACAGATCCAATGACTCGAGACACAGCCACGAACGAAGATGAGGAGAATCGAACGCCGGACGAAATGAGCCTCGATGAACTGCGCGAGGAGATCCAGACGATCGACCGCGAAATCGTCGAGCTCATCGCCCAGCGAACGTACGTCGCGGACACGATTGCGCAGGTCAAAGACGAACAGGGGCTCCCGACGACCGACGAAAAGCAAGAACAGCAAGTGATGGATCGGGCGGGATCAAACGCAGAACAATTCGACGTCGACGCCAACCTGGTGAAAGCGATCTTCCGACTGTTGATCGAGTTGAACAAGGTTGAGCAGCGAGAGAATCGGTAGCAAATAACATAATTTTCACGTATCTACTGCTGTTTCTTCTCGTCAATAGCTTCAGCGTTCGACGCCGGAACACCTACAGCAACACGTGGGAATTTCCTATGCACTCGTGGCGAGGGCCTGTTCGTTCACACTCGAGAGAGTTAGAACGCTCGACAAAACGTCGTAAAGCGGAATACCGCCGGAAATGACCCGCATTAGTCGTCGCTCGGAACCGCTTGTGGCTCGTCGCTCCACGATCCGCTCGAGAAATCAACGCCGCCGTTCCAGTGGCCGACGAGTGTTGCAACGGCGAGATCTCCGGCGACGTTGGTCATCGTTCGCAGGCGGTCAAGGAGCGGATCGATTCCTGCGATAAAGCCGACGACCGCGACCGGAAGGCCAACCTGTGTGAGCACGAGGGTCATCAAAACCAGTCCCGCACTCGGAACGCCCGCGGTCCCAATCCCTGCAAGGACGGCGATTGCGACGATGGAAATCTGCTCGGTAAGTGTCAGAGAAACATCTACAATATTCGCAGCGAAGATGGCGACGATTCCGAGGTACATGCCCGTTCCGTCCATATTGATCGTCGCGCCGAGCGGGAGTGAGAAACTGTAGATGGCTTCGTTGACGTGGAGGTTCTCGTCAGCATTCGACATCGAAACCGGTAACGTCGCACTTGATGAGCTGATCCCCAGTGCTGTTACCAGCGCATCCTTGATTCCGACGAGGAATGCGATGGGCGACTGCTGGGTCAAGATGAGAATCATCACACCGAGATAGACAACGGTGACGTGAATCGTGACGCCGAGTACTAGCGTCAGTGCCAGCATCGCGAAGGTGCCGAACACGTCGACGCCGGCTTCGGCGAACGCGACAGCCATGAGCGCAAAAATACCGATCACGCCGTACTCCATAATTCCCCACACGACCTTGAACAGCGCCTCGGAGCCGGCTTCGGCCAGCTTGAAGAACGTCTCGACACCATCCTGAATATCCCTGTCGTCGGTGCGTTCGCGAAGGACGACGAGTGCGAGGCCAAAGACGATCACGAAGAAAATCATCGCCAAGATGTCGCCGGATGCCATCGCGTCGACGGGGTTTTCCGGAACGATTCCGAGCAATACCTCCGTGAAGCCCGGGGCTTCCTCAGCATCGAACTCTGCATCCGTTAGCGTCATCCCCGTTCCCGGCTCGAGGATATTTGCAACAGTCAGGCCGATCGTAACCGCGATCACGGAGGTGATCGCATAGAGCGCCACGACCTGACCGCCGATCTTACCGAGTGACGTGGGTGAGAGTTGCCTGATTCCCATCAACAGCGTGAAGATGATGATCGGAACAACGATCATGCTCAGCAATCGAACGAACAGATCGCCAAGCGGTTCGAGCACGGTCACCGGTTCGCCAACGGTAAGGCCGACTATCGATCCGAGGACGAATGCCACACCGATCCGATAAACGATGGGAATCGATCGGTATCGATTCCACCAGTTTTGTATGGAAGTTGTTACCATCCCACATTTATTTTTGAGCCCAGCGTGTGAAACAGTTCACCACGCACAATCCAGGCGTATACATCGGTTGCCAACTCAGTCAGTCGCCCGCTCGATAACGCTCGTTCCACCGCGGTCCGGCCCGACTCGAGAGCGCGTAGCCGACCACACCGAAGCCGAGTCCAGAAAGGGCAAGCGCGAGCGCAACCGTCGTCGACGGTGGCACGACGACGAAGCCGGCAACCAGCGTCGGCACGAGCGCGATGGCGACGCCGACGGTAAAGAGCGTAAAGCGGACGGCATCGAAGAGAAATTCGTTGGGATCGAAGCCGGCGATGTAAACGGTCAAGCCGTAGTAGTATAGTGCATACCCCGCGAGCAAGAGCGCACCGACGACGGCGTCGACGGCCGTCGCCTCGAACCAGTAGATCGCACCCAGATACGGCACGGCAACGGTCGGCGCACCGACGAGAACAAAGGCGATTCGTTTCGCTTGGAAGACATCCGCAACTGAGACTGGATAGACGAGATAGGCCTCGAGTGCATCGAACTGGGTCAGCCAGTTGTACGTGGTAAAGGCGGTTAGCCCGAGGACGCCGCCGAAGAAGATCCCCGGTGCGGGCGCGATGCCGGTGATCGTCTCGACGAGGCCGACGAGCGCGGCCACGAGTGCGAGCAGAATAGTAGCCGAGACGAACGGCTTCCAGACGCCGCCGGACGACCGCGCCAGATCGAGCAGCGTCTTCGAGACGAGGGCACTCGTCGAAGACTCGAGGGGAACTGCGTCGCTGAGTCGAGCGAACCGGTCGCCGGCGGTTCTCGAGGGATGCCCGTAAGTGGGGTCGTACACGACGAGCGACGCTGTGGCGACGACGGCACCCCCGACGGCCAGTCCGCCTGCGCTGGCCAGCGACCCCTCGAGTGGCACGAAGACAGCCCAGACCAGCGGTGTGAGCCCCAGCACCCACAGACCACCAATGGCGACGACGACCACGCTGGCGATGGCCCACGCCGGCACGCCGCGAGTACGGATCGCGATCACCGCGACAGTCAGGACCATCCCGGCGACGAACGAAAGCGACAGCGACAGCCAGAGCGTGCCCACGGCCAACGGCGCCCGAGCCAAGCGGCCGACCAACACCGCGTTGCTGGCCGCCATCGGCAAGACGAACGCGATCGTGTAGAACAGCGCATCCTTCAGCAAGAACAGTCCCAGCAGCCGACGCCGGGACAGCGGCAGCGTCGCCGGGGTCGACAACACGAGCGAGAGATCTCCGAACACGTTCTCGAGCATATCCGAGCCCGCGAAACCGGCTGTCCCGCTGTAGAGACCGAAACAGAGTGCGAGGACGTGCAAACCGGTGATGATCGTCCCCTCAGCAGTGCCGGTCTCGCGGAGTGCGACCGTCGCCCCGACGGCGAGGGTTGCGATCACGAGCGGGAAAAGCGCGAATCGCCACCCGCCGAACAGACGCGTGTGGAGTCGCCACTCCTCGCGAAAGAGCACGGCGAACAGCCGCCACGCCGTCGCACCCTGTCGCGTCGACGCCCCGCTCATTGGTTCGACCCGAGGTGCTCGAGCGACGGCGCATCGCGGACGTCCGTTTCGTTGACGTGCTCGAGGAAGACCTCGAGCAGCGGTTCGTCGTTGGCGCCTGCAGTCGCCGCGTGACTGTCCGCCGAGCGCGGTGCCGTGTGATCGGCGAATGCTCGTTCGGCGACGAGGTCGCCGTTGGCGACGATGCCGACCCGCGTACAGATCTCCTCGGCGACGTCGATGTTGTGCGTCGAGACGAACACGGCGTTGTCGCCGGCCGCATACGAGACGAGAAACCGTTTGACCTGCTCCTGGACGAGCGGGTCGAGGTTCGCCAGCGGCTCGTCGATCACGACGACGTCGGGCTCGTGGAGAAACGCCTGTGTGAGCATCACCTTCTGTTGCTGGCCCCGCGAGAGGTCGGTGTGAAGCGTGTCGAGTTTGCGCTCGAAGCCGAGTCGGGTCGCCCAGACGTCGGTTTGCTCGGCGACAGTGTCGGGCTCGAGGTCACGAACGTTGCCGACGAACTCGAGGTACTCCCGTGGCGTCAGAAAGCTCGGCGGCGATCCCTGCTCGGGTAAGATTCCGACCTGACGTCGCGTTGCGAGTGGCTTGGCAACCGGATCGGTTCCGAGGACGCGGACAGTGCCCGATTCGGGCCGGATCTGCCCTGTCAGAATCCGAATCGTCGTTGTCTTGCCGGCACCGTTCGGTCCGAGGAAACCGTACACCTCGCCCCGTTCGACGCCGAAACTCAACCCGTCGACTGCCCGAACGTCGCCGTAGGACTTCGCCAGTCCGTCGACCTGGATCACACCCATTGCGTATCCGATCGTTCGCAGCAACTGATAATTATACTGTCGGCTGGGGAAAACAAAGCGACTGCGAGGTCGATTCGATCTCGAACCCGTGACAGCCAATCGACAATATTGTGGGCTGGCAGTCAGAACTCCGTGCCGCGCCGTGCCCGCTGGCCGTCGTCGATCGGGTGTTTCACCTTCCGAACGTTCGTGATCAGATCGACCCGGTCCTCGAGGTAGGTCGGCTCGGCGTGGCTGCCCGAGAGGACGAGTTCGAGACCGTCCGGTTTCGCGTCGATCAGGTCGTGGACGTCGTCCTCGCCGAGTAGCCCGCGGTCGGCCGCATAAAGCACCTCGTCGAGGATGAGCATGTGCATCCCGTCTTCCGCCGGCGCGTCGAGGTCGATTGGCGCGTCGAGATCGGCGTCTGCGGCCGCCTCGAGCAACTCGTGAGCGCGCTCGAAGCCCGCCTGTGCTTCCGCCTCGTGGTCGGCCTCGTCGCTGCCGTCGGCCATGCCGTGCCAGCCGTAGTGACCGAGGTTCTCGTAGCTAATCCCCGGGAGGGCTTCGATTGCGTTGTACTCGCCACGAACCGCCTCGACGCTCGAGGCCCCACCTTTCATGAACTGGAGCATGTGCACGCGGTAGCCGTGGCCCGCAGCGCGCACGCCCATGCCGAGCGTGGCCGTCGTCTTCCCCTTGCCGTCACCCCACCAGACCTGGACGAGCCCGAACTCCTCGGGCGCGGACGGCTCGATTCGCTGGGCTTCCGGCGTTCGTCCCTGCCCCGGCGTGTTTTCGATCGTCGAGTCGGCTGGCTGATCGTCACTCATATGCATGCCGTCGAACCGGTCATACATGTAGTTAGCCACATCCCGCCGGTCGGACGGACCAAACACGTCATTAGGCTTCGATCCTAACGTATCCGCACCCATATGTCACTCGAGTTCTCATCGTCCGGCGACACGCCCGATCTCGAGCGCATCATCAGCGTGCTGGACGATGCCGACTGCCGGGAGATTATCTCGGTCCTCGAGGAACCCAAGACCGTCCCAGATATCGCAGACGACGCCGATCTACCGCTCTCGACGACGTACCGCAAACTCGATCGATTGACCGAAGCCGAACTGGTTGACGAAACGGTCGGTGTTCAGCAGGGTCGACACCACAAGTCACGCTACGTCGCGAATTTCGACCAAATTTCGATCAGCTTCGACAACGAGCGAACGCTGTGTGTCGACGTCGATCGTTCGAGCAAATCCTCGCTTAGCATCTGGTCGAAAGCGACCCAGAAGTTCTAATCAAAACGCGACGGCGAGTTTCCCTCCCAATCGCGAGCGCGTTACGACTCGTCGGCGTCGGACTGCATCCCGGATTCGGTCGTCGTCGATCCCGATCCAATGCCGATATCCTGCCCTTCCTTGATCGCCTGCGCCTCCTGTTCCATCGCTTCGACGTCCATCTCTGTTTGCTCGATTTCGCCGATGATCTCGGCGATGTCGTCCAACCCGAGCAGTTCGCGCGTCTCCGCGTCGAACTCGAGACTGTCGAGTTGCTGGCCGTCTTCTTTGACGTCGCTGCCAGTCAGGTGCTTGCCGTAGCGGCCCACCATCGAGGACAGTTCCTGCGGGAGGACGAACGTCGACGACTCGCTCTGACCGATCTCAGCGAGGGTATCCATACCTTTGTCGATGACGGCGCGCTCACCCATCGATTCGGCCGAGCGAGCACGCAAGACCGTCGAGATCGCATCCCCCTGCGCCTCGAGGATCTGGCTCTGTTTCTCACCTTGGGCGCGGATGATCGCACTCTGTTTTTCACCTTCCGCTCGTTCGATCGCACTGCGGCGTTCACCCTGTGCCTCGAGGATCATCGCCCGGCGTCGCCGTTCGGCGGAGGTCTGCTGCTCCATCGCCCCCTTGACGCCCTGCGACGGCGTCACCTCGCGAACTTCGACGCTCTCGACGCGAATCCCCCACTCATCAGTTGGCTCGTCGAGTTCGGTTCGAATGCGTTCGTTGATCATCTCGCGTCGACTAAGCGTGTCATCGAGTTCCATGTCGCCGATAACGGCACGCAGCGTCGTCTGGGCGAGATTCGAGACCGCACGTTCGTAGTCTTCGACCTCGAGAAACGCGCGTTTGGCGTCCATCACGCGAATGTAGACGACAGCGTCGGCCGTGACTGGCGAGTTGTCTCGTGTGATCGCCTCCTGGCTCGGCACGTCGATCGTCTGGGTCCGCATGTCGAACGTGTAGACCCGTGAGACGAACGGTGGCACGATGTTCAGCCCCGGCTGGAGGAGTTTGCGATACTCACCGAAGACGGTCAGTGCACCCTTGTTGTAGGCGTCGACGATCTCGACCAGCTGCCAGACGGTGATGGCGACGACCACGAGGGCGACCGCCCCGACAGTCAGCAGTGGATCACCGACCTGCAAGGGTCCGAGTGCTGTAATGTCCATCATGTACGCTAGGGAGGCTGGCCGAATAACGCTTGGCCCTCGTGACCATACCTCACTTCCGTCCGACGAGATCCGAATCCGTCGGCCCCTGGCCATCGAATTCGTCTACGAACGCGTTCAGCGTCGACGGTTCCGTCGCACCCGGCAGTCGGGTCTTCGCCGTCGAACACGTCGCGTCGACGCCGAGTCGATCGCAGACGAGGTCCGTCGTCGACTCGGCCATCCGTCGGTATGTCGTCAGCTTCCCGCCGACGATACTGACGAGGTTCTCGACGCCATCGGTAGCGTGATCGAGCCGGTGAAATCCGCGAGAGATCCCACGTCCGCCTCGAGCCGCTTCTTCGGGTTCGTACAGTGGTCGCACCCCCCACCACGTTCGCACGTGGTCGGCCTCGGCGACCGACGGAAGCATCGCCGCACACTCGTCTACCGTCTTCTCGACCTCCCAGTCGCTCCGTTCGTACTCGTCCGGGTCGTCGACCGGGACGCTCGTCGTGCCGAGAACGACCTCGGCGTCGTGTGGCACGATGATGTCGCCGTCGGCCGGGTCGCGACACCGATTGAGCACGGGCTCGAGGCCGTCGTACTCGACCGAGATCATGACGCCTCGCGTCGGCTGCATCTCGACCGTGACGCCGGCCAGCTCGGCGATAGTTTCCGCATGGGCACCAGCCGCGTTCACGACATACGTCGGTTCGACGGTCTCATCGACGTCACCGCCGAGCGAGACCGCGGCGATTCGCCCGTCCTCGAGTGTCATCCCCGTCACCGGTGCGTGTAGATAGATTCGCGCACCGTGGTCGCGAGCGTCGGCGGCGTTGGCGGCGACCAGTCGGGACGGAACGACGACACCGTCGGGAACCCACATAGCTCGCTCGACGTTGTCAGCGAGTCCCGTCATCTCGGCTTGAGCCGTCTCGCCGTCGATCTCCTCGGTCGGAATCCCGAGCTCCTCGCACGCCGTTCGCTTCGTCTCGAAGTAGGACGGATCGTCCTCGCTCAGTTTGACAAACAGGCCCCGCGTCTCCCGAACGCACTCGCCGGCGATATCGCGGAGGATTCGATTCTCCTCGAGACACTCGAGTGCGCCCTCGGGGTCACTTTCGGCATAGCGGGCACCGCTGTGGAGCAGGCCATGCGAGCGGCCGGATGCCCCCGCTGCGAGTCCATCACGTTCGACGAGCGTCACGTCGACGCCCCGAAGGGCGAGATCCCTCGCGATCCCTGTCCCGGTGGCACCACCGCCGATGACAAGCACGTCCGTTCGATCGGTCATACTGAATCGATGGGGTCCAGACGGACGAATCTTTCATTGCCGGCGAGACGGACGACATCGTTGTTCTGCCACTCGAGCGGCGCGACAGTGGATCTGAAAAGACGAAAGTAACGCTTCTAGGGACTGTACTCGGGCGACTGGGATTCGATCGTCTCGGCGACGTTGTCGAGTTCTTCACCGATCGTCGCGATGAGCTCGTCGAGCGTTGCGATCCCCACGAGTTCACCGTCGTCGTCGACGATCGGGAACCGACGGACGTTGTGTTCGGCGATCGCTTCCGAAACTGCGATCGGATCGTCGTCCTCGTGGACTGTGGCCGGGTCTTCGGTCATCACGTCTTCGATCGAGACGGACCCGACATCGTCGTATTCGTGGATCGCAAGGGCAGCGTCACGGTCGGTGATCATCCCGACGGGTTCGTCGACCTCCGTGACGACGATCGATCCGACGTTTTCATTCGCCAATGTCTCAGTGACATCGCTCAGTTCACTGTCTCGATTCGTCGTCACGACGTTTTCGGGGCCGAGTTTGCCGACGGACATAGTCACGAGCATCGACGGCAAGACTGGGCATCAACCTAGAACTTTCGAGTGGACGCAGTTCAGTTTCTCGAAACATGGGACACTGCACACGCCCAGCTTGAGATGATCCGGTAGCTGTCGAACAGGACTGAAAGCAAAAGCTGAGGATCGCATGATGATCTGGGTTGGCATCCCCGTTGTGTTCCCGGGGTGGGATCCACACGGGACAGTCTCACAGGTTGGAATGGTAAGGGTATCGTCTGAGTGTGGGTGTGGTTAGTATTTGTGATCTCGTTATCAGCACCACCTCGATTATAGTTAGCATACAACTACCAATAAAGCTTTTTGATCAGGCAGTATCCATCTATCTGCCGAAAAGATTCCTTGATTTGCACGAATATCCGAATTTATATTTAGATGCAGAACTTCCACACTCGCCAGTGGCTATTTTTTACTCGCTCGTTGAATCGGGGTAGCGCAGTCACCGATCCGTACCGACACCACCGATGACAGAGTGGCATGCACCGACGCCAGTTCGTCGACTGCGAGCCGTCGACGATACCCAGTAGCGGTTGCAACGGTGAGCGTATCGGCTCGAATCAGACGGGCTGCTGTCCCCGAGGGCCTGGGACACCCGTAAAACGGCCGGAGGCACACCAGCACTGACTGTTGGGAGTCCGTATCAGGCCAGCAGAGAACAGTTCGGCCATCGAAGCCCGCGTCTCAGCGAGATTCGGGTGTCACGCGGTCTGAGAACCTCTCACGGACTTTCTCGACTTTCGGCGCGGCGTGCATCGAACAGTACGCATCGTTCGGGTTCTTTTCGAAGTAGTTCTGGTGGTACTCCTCCGCCTCGTAGAACGTCTCGAGCGGCTCGATCTCGGTGACGATACCCTCGTACAGCCCCTCCGCTTCGAGTTCATCGACGAACGCTTCGGCGGTCTCGAGTTGCTCGTCGTCGTGGGCGTAGATCGCCGATCGGTACTGGGAGCCGACGTCCGGCCCTTGACGGTCTTTCGTGGTCGGATCGTGGATCGTAAAGAAGACCTCGAGGAGATCCGCGTAGGAAATCGTCTCGGGATCGTACTCGAGTTGGACGACCTCTGCGTGGCCGGTTCGCCCCGAACAGACTGCCTTGTAGCTCGGGTCGTCAGTGTGGCCGCCCGCATAGCCGGAGGTAACGGATTCGACACCGTCGAGTTCGTCGAACGCCGCTTCGACACACCAGAAACAACCGCCGCCGAACGTCGCACGTTCCATACCAGGAGTCGGTGGTGCTCGAGGAAAGATGTGACGGCTGTGTTCACAGCAGAGTATGACAGGAATGTGCACGCTTGATGTGGCGTCGGTGAGCCCCGTTTCTGCCTCGGTGACAAGGAATTTCACGATGGCCGAGAAACCCGCACATATGTCATGGGAAACCGTACAACTGGACTGGGACGGAGCCGTTGCAACGCTGACCGTCGACCGACCGGACGCTCTTAACGCATTGAACGTCCAGACGCTCGAGGCGATGGGCGAGGCGCTCACCGAAGCCGCTGACGAGGGAGCCCGTGCGCTCGTGTTGACCGGCGCCGGTGACGACGCGTTTATCGCCGGGGCGGACATCGCGTATATGCAGGACCTCGAGACACCGAAAGCGCAGGAGTGGGGCGAACTCGGCCACGACGTCGCGGACGCCCTCGAGGCGTTCCCCGCACCGACGATCGCCGCCGTCAACGGCTACGCCTTCGGTGGCGGCTGTGAGATGGCGATGGCCTGTGATCTGCGCGTGGCGAGTGAGTCAGCCTTGATCGGCAACACGGAGATCGACCTCGGCATTATCCCCGGCTGGGGCGGCACCCAGCGTCTGCCGGAACTCGTCGGCGACGAGACCGCACGGCGGATGATCTTCCTTGGCGAGCGACTCGACGCCGAATCGGCCGCCGAAGCCGGCCTGTTCGGCGAGGTCGTCGCCGACGAAGACCTCGAGGACACCGTCGCCGACCTCGCCGAACAGCTTGCCGCGAAGCCGGCCGTCGCGATGCGAGCCGCCAAACAGGCGATCAATCAGCGCTACGAGGGTCCACAGGCGGCCGGACTCACGTACGAGCAACGCGCCTTCGCCAGCCTGTTCGGCACGCCGGACCAGCGCGAGGGGATGACGGCGTTCGTCGAAAACCGAGATCCGGAGTTCGAGTAACGACGAGCTACTGAACATCTGAAGGGCACACCACCCGTTCAAGTGAGTTCGTTCCTTTATAAATACAGGCACCCCGTCGTTCAAGTGAAACCGTTCGAACTCGGATATCCTTTGAGAATACTGCATAATCCAAGATGTGATCGCAGTGCTTGATGCGTTGGACGAGACAATCGAATCGGTTGGAGTCTATCAGTCGGTACAAACGACACTAGAGTAGCCACTGAACGTCGATGCACACCTGATCGCACGACGGCTGTGCGATCGGTGTGTAAACCGTTTCAGTTGTCACTATAGCTATCGACTGTCCAGCATAACAACGCGCCGTCGTCGAGCCGCTCGATGCGCTCGAGGCGCAACAGCGGGAACTCGTCGACGAACCCGTCGCCGTCGGCCAGCGTGGGAGACTCGCGGCCGCCGATCACCTTCGGCCCGACGAAAACACGAAGTTCGTCGACCAAGCCGACCTCGAACAGCGAGAAGATGAGTTCGCCGCCACCCTCGACCATGATCTGCTCGAGGCCCTGTTGTTGCAGCGTCGCGAACGCCCGCAGGAGGTCGACCCGGTCGTCGCCGGCGGTCACGAGTTCCGCGTGGTCTGCGAGATCCATGCGCTGGTCGATTGGGGCGGCCTCGCTCAGACAGACGTACGTCGTCGCCGCGTCGTCGAGGATCGACGCGTCGGTCGGCGTTCGAGCCGTCGAGTCGACGACGACTCGAGCCGGCTGCTCAGGGTCGCCTCGCTCGAGACGCTGTTGACACAGCGTCTCGTCTTTGACGGTGAGATGGGGGTCGTCCGCGAGAACGGTTCCGACGCCGACGACGACAGCATCGCTGTCGGCCCGGAGTCGATCGACGCGAGTGAAATCCGCCTCGCCGCTGATCGCGAGCTGTTCGCGACGGCGCGAGGAGAGTTTGCCGTCTGCGCTCATAGCGGCGTTGACGACGACGTGCATACACCTGACTGCGTGGCGGTCCCTAAAGAAGACACCGTGTACTGGCTCGCGGTGAGATCGCGTTTGCGAAGCGTATCAGTTGGTCGCCATCGAAAGCAGTGGTTACCGACGAGCGACGATCGCGAGCGTTTCGGGTCGATCCCGCACGGATTCGACGGTGAACCCGGCGTCCTCGAGTTGGGCCGTCACGTCGTCACAGCCGAAGCGTTCGTCCATCGACGGGCCGTCCTCGCCGGTGCCGTCGGCCGACCAGTCGACCGTCACCAGTCGCCCGCCCGACCGAACGACGCGAGCGAGCTCTGCCATGGTTTCCTCGTCGGCGTACTCGTGGTGGGTCATCACCGAAAATGCACCGTCGAGTTCGTCGTCGTCGAACGGCAGCGACGAGACGTTCGCCGTCACCAGCTCGACGTTCGACGGCACGCCGTTCTCTCGGTGGATGTCGTGCATCTCCGATTGAACGTCGACGGCGTGGACTGTGCCGACGAAGGGGGCGACGTCCGTCGTATAGAAGCCGGTCCCAGAACCAAGGTCGGCGATGACGGCGTCGTCGTCGAGGTCGAGCATCTCGAGTAGCTCTTCGCGCGAACAGAATCGGTAGCGAGACGGGTCCTCGAGGGCGTCAGCCCGATCGACCGGGAACGTGTGAAATCCCATGTGTGCGGTTAGTACAACAGCGCCAAATATCTGTGTATCTGGCGGTCACAGGGTGATAGCCGAGTGTCGAACACGTTCGGACCGATCGCCGAACAGCGACTCGTCGCCTCGATCACTACCGCGTTAGACGGCCAGCCCGACGGCGACGAGGGCAAAGCCGAGCGCCGCCGCGATCGGTTCGGGGATCGCGCCGGAGAGCGTCGTATACAGCACCGTCTTCAGCTTCGATAGCCCGGTCCGACTCGCCGGAACGGCCATCGCGAAGCCGTCGGGAATGTTCTGGATCGCGATAGCGATCGCGAGTGCGATACCGACGGCCTCGAACCCACCAGCGAATGCGATGCCGATCGCCAGTCCTTCCGGAACGTTGTGGATAGTAACCGCGCTCCCGACCAGCAACGCCCGGCGACCGTCTCCCGTGCGCTCGTCAGTTTCTGACCCGTTGGACGCACGTTCGTCGGTCGTAGATCCCGATTTGGCGTCGAGTTCCGAACGCGTCTCGAGGATGCCTTCGGCTCGAGCCGAGGGCGGATACGTCTCCGGTCCCTCGCCGGCGACAGCGAGATGGATGTGTGGAATAGCCCAGTTGCCCACAAGCAAGAAAACGGCGCCGAGGAGCACGCCGACGACGACCTCCCACAGCGAGCCGAGCTCGAGGCCGGGGACGACGAGCGCGAAGACGGCTGCGCCGAACATGATGCCGGCAGCGAGGCCGATCGCAGCGTCGTAAAACCGGTGGCTGATTCGGTCCGTCACGAAGACCGGCAGTGCACCGAGACCGGTCGCCGCACCCGCAAGAAACGCGATCCAGACGACGTCGACGAGGGAAGGCACAGTCGCCAGTCGGAACTCACAAACTAAAACAGTTCACAATAGTTGTCAGTCGATCCGCCGCGGGTCATCGCTCGAGCCGAGAAGGATGCGGTAGACGAGATAGCCGACGAGCAGGGCGAACGCGAACGTGGCGACGGTTTCGGCGAACCAGATCGCGACGTACAGGGCTCGAGTGAGAACTCTGATGAGCACGATACCGCCGAAGATGGCGACGACGAACGCGAGCCCGCCCAGTGCGGCACCGATACGGTCCATACGCCTTCATTCGGTGGTAACGAAATGAAACTACTGTCGACCTCTAGCCAGACACCACAGCCCCGTTCACTTCCGCTCCGCTGCGGGAACGCTTTTTAAGCCCCCGGACGAAAAGCCGGTGATGGAACTCGATGAGCATGCCGAGGCTCTTGCCTCCGACCTCGGTGTCGACAAAGAGGAGGTCAAAGCAGACCTGCAGAACTTGGTGGAGTACAGCGTCCCGATCGACGAGGCCAAACAGAGCCTCCGCCGGAAGTACGGCGACGGGAGCAGTGGCGGGGGCGGCGCGCCCTCGAGCAAGGAGATCGGCGAGATCACGCCCGAGGATAGCAACGTTACCGTAACCGGCGTCGTGTTGACGACTGGAAAACGGTCGATCCGCTATCAGGGCGACGATCACGTTATCGTCGAAGGCCGACTCGCCGACGAAACCGGCACGATCGACTACACCGCTTGGGAGGACTTCGGCCTCTCGGCAGGTGATACGATCACCGCGGGCAATGCGAGCGTCCGCGAGTGGGATGGGGAACCCGAGCTCAACCTCGGCGAGAGTACGTCGCTGTCGTTCGAGACAGACTCGCTTACGGTACCCTACGAGACCGGCGGCGACGCCCAACTCGCCGACCTCCAGACGGGCGACCGCGCGGTGAACGTCGAGGTCTCAGTCGTCGACTGTGAACGCCGAACGATCGACGGCCGCGATGGCGAGACCGAAATCCTGAGCGGCGTTTTTGGCGACGAGAGCGGCCGCCTACCCTTTACGAACTGGGATCCCGCACCCGAGATCGAGGAGGGCAGTACGGTTCGCATCGAGAACGCCTACGTTCAGGAGTTCCGTGGCGTGCCCGAGGTGAACGTCTCCGAGTTTTCGACCGTCACCGCCCTCGAGCGCGAGGTCGATGTCGGCGTCGACACGACGACGATGGACATCGGTTCGGCCGTCCGCACTGGCGGTATCTACGACGTCGAAGTCGTCGGGAACGTACTCGCCGTCCGCGACGGTTCCGGACTGATCCAGCGCTGTCCGGAGTGTTACCGGGTCATCCAGAAAGGCCAGTGTCGAACCCACAGCGACGTCGACGGAATCGACGACCTCCGGGTGAAGGCGATCCTCGACGACGGCACCGGCGCGCTGACCGTCGTCCTCGACGACGAACTGACCGAACAGGTCTACGACGGCACGCTCGAGGACGCCCTCGAGCAGGCCCGCGAGGCCATGGATCAGGAGGTCGTCGCGGATACGATCCGTGAGCGCATCGTCGGTCGCGAGTATCGCGTGCGCGGGCACCTCTCGGTCGACGAGTACGGTGCCAATCTCGACGCCGAATCCTTCGAAGAGAGCGAAGACGAGCCAGCCGCACGTGCGAGTGCCTTCCTCGAGGAGGTGGACGCATGAGCACGTCCGACACCGGCGACGAGGAGATCCCGGGCCGCGAACTCGCCTACCGGCTCTTCGCCGCCGAGTACGACGACGCCTCGCTGTCGTACACCGAAAGCGACGAGGAGCGCGCGCCGAACTACGTCATCTCGCCGACTGGAGCGCGACTCAACCGGCTGTTCGTCGTCGGCACGCTCACCGAAGTCACCGCGGTCAACGACGAGATGGTCCGTGCGCGCGTCGTCGATCCGACGGGCGCATTCGTCGTCTACGCCGGCCAGTACCAGCCCGACGAACTGGCAACGTTAGAACAGCTCGAGCCGCCCGCGTTCGTCGCGGTGACGGGGAAAGCTCGGACGTTCCAGCCCGACGACTCGGACCAGGTCTACACCTCGATCCGGCCCGAAAGCATCGCGACGGTCGACGCCGACACCCGCGACCGCTGGGTGGTCAGCGCGGCCGAACAGACCCTCGATCGCATCGGCACCTACGCCGATGCTGCAATGCTCGAGGCCGACGGCGACGAACTGACAGCAGCGCTCCGCGAAGCCGGCGTCGAATCCGGGCTCGCCGCGGGCATCCCGCTCGCACAGGACCACTACGGAACGACGCCGTCGTATCTCGCGGCCCTGCGCGACTGTGCCCGCGAGGCGGTCGAAGTCGTCGCGGACGACCGCGAGCAAGTCACCGGCCTCTCGCTTTCCCCCGGCGACTCGAGTCCTGCGGACGAATCGGCGACGTTCGACTCGCTCACAGCGCTTTCGAGCGTCGACCTCGACGGACTCGAGTCGGCTGGCACCGACAAACAGCCGGCCGGCGTGGCCACAGCGGCTGCCGAAGCCGCGGAGACGAGCGCTGACACCGACCGCGAGTCGGTCGGCACCGCCGCAGCGACGGGGACGGCGACGGGTACGGAGCGGGAAACGACGACCGACGGTTCCGAGACGGCCGCCGAACCCGAGCTCGAGGCCGATTCGAGCGTCTCGACGGACGCGTCCGCCGACAGCGGTGCGGAACCGAGCACCGCCGAGACGACTGCCTCCGAGCCCGAACGCGGTGTGACGACTGCAACCGACGACACGGCCGACGAGTCGACGGCGTTCGAGGAATCGACCGACGACGACGTCCTCGAGACCGAGGAACTCGACGCACCCGCTGGCGATGACGGCACAGACGATGATCTCGGTGATTTCGACGCCGACAACGGCGGCATGTACGAGATGGACGACGAAGAGCGCGAAGAACTCGAGGCGGAGTTCGGCACCGAGTTCACCACCGGAAGCGAAGTCGACGAGCCCGGCGCAGCAGACATCGACGTTCCCGAGCCCGACGACGGGGTCGAAGCCGACGAACCCGGTCACGAAGCCGACTCGGCCACTGACGACGAACCGACGACGCTCTCGACGGACACCGCAACCGACGACGACCTCGGTTCCCCACCGGCGTCAGGGCTCGAGGACGACTCGGACTCACTCGAAACGGCAGACACGGATGACACGAGCGGCGATACCGACGCCGAGGAGGCCAGCGAGGCCGACGACGAGCCCGGAGACGATGTCGACCTCCAGTCGTACGTCGTCGAAACGATGGAAGAACTCGACGACGGCGACGGTGCCGATCGAACGACGCTCGTCGAGACGGTCGCCGACGACACCGGCGCAGCCGAGAGCGACGTCGAAGACGCCATCCAGGACGCGCTGATGGGCGGCGAGTGTTACGAACCGGACGACGAAACGCTGAAAGCGATCTAACGGCGCTCGATGTCCGACCGGTTCCGTCCCGACACCGTCCGAATCGAACCCGTCCCCGGCGAGCCAGCCGCGACTGCGGTCGTCGGGACGGAACGCGCCTTGCTCGTCGCCGACTACCACGCCGGCTACGAGACCGGTCTGCGGTACGAACGCGGCGTCGACGTCCCCAGTCACGCCCCCGAGCGACGGGACCGGCTCCAGTCACTGCTCGAGCGAACCGAGCCCGACCGTCTCGTCGTGCTCGGCGACCTCATGCACTCGATCGGCGATCCGGGGGGAGCCGAGCGCGGCGAACTCGAGGTGCTGTTCGAGTCGTTGCCGCCGACACTGGACGTGACGGTCGTCAAGGGCAACCATGACGGCCGGATCGAGACGTGGCTCACCGCTGACGACGAGTCTGGAGTCGAGACGGCGAACGTGACGGTCGTTTCCGGCGAGGGCGTCGCGCTCGGCAGCGCCGAAGTCGGCGTCTGTCACGGCCACACCTGGCCTGCCCCGGCCGTCCTCGAGTGTGACGTGGTCTGTCTCGGCCACGAGCACCCCTGCGTGCGACTCGAGGACGAAGTCGGCGGCAGCCGCGTCGAGCGAGCGTGGCTTCGCGGCCGCCTCGACCCGGCACCGTTTCGCGACCGGCCCGAATACGACGGGATTCCGTGGCTCGAGCAGGGCGGTGAGTCGTCGCCTCGAGTGGTCGTCGTGCCGGCGTTCAACGACCTCGTTGGGGGGACGTGGGTAAACCTCCCCGGACAATCGTTTCTCTCGCCGTTTCTGCCGGCTGGATTCGCGTCCGCCGAGGCCTACCTGTTAGACGGGACGCGACTCGGACCCTACGAGTCGGTGTGAATCGGTGGTTCGGGAACGCAGCGTGCCGCCGCAAACGGCGACGGTTCCCAGACGAATTCGACTCGAGACGGTCTCGAACACGATTGAGACTATTCGGAATCCAGCGTTGTCCGTCCAATGGCGCTCCTGAGTCGGGTCTCCAGTGGACTCCGCTCGAGATTCAGTCGGCGATGGAGCAGGTGTTGGACGAGCGATGGGAGCGCGGCGACCACAACCAGCACGGCGTTCAGTGTCCACACTGTACGACCGATCGCGATCCACAGGAGCCCAATGACGCCGACGAGGACCAGCAGGACGCCGGAACCGAGATACGCCCGCGAGAGTCGTGGCGCTCGAGCGCGTTGCTCGGCAGTGTAGCATCGGGACTCATAGACGACGAGCCCACCACCGAGGACGAGCACGAACGAAAAGAGCCCGTAGATGATATCGATCATACGTGGCTATTTTTCGGCCGGCGATGTAAATGTTGCTTGGGAAACACGATCGGTCGAGCAGTCAGTCGCGCCTGGCGCTATCGTTGCACCGTTTTCGATTCGATCCGGTCGCCGTCGCGCCACTGGTAGTAGTGATAGGTCGTCCCGGCGATCTCTTTGACCGTGACGCTCGCTCGCTCCGGAACGTCCGCCGGGTACTCAACGTCGCCATCGGCGTCACCCGTCTCGTCCACGCTGGCATCCGATTCCGGTTCGTCGTCGCTCGCCGACTCCGTCCACGCCGCGAGCGCCTCGAGATACGTGCTGACAGCCCGAAGGTGGGCAGCGTCGCTGTCCTCGAGGAGCCGCAGCGCCTCGGCGACGTCGTCGTCGAGGTCGGCCGGTGGCGTGGGTCGTTCCTGACTCGTCATCGATCGTGTGTCGACGTTTCGCTGACGGACATAAAACACCCGGCGATCCCGATGTCGGCTCTCAGTGGCGGCATCGGCTGTGGGATAATAGTTGTATGAACTATTTTACTGCACTGAACGTCAGGAGAATATCGTATTAGATCCCCCACTGTGATATATACACAAACGACGTGTGGGTTTATATACAGGAATCTGGTCGATGCTGGTGATGACACTGAAAACACAGAAACAACGACCCGATTCAGCGATCGACACCGTTCCGGACACCCTCGATTCAGCGCAGGCGAAACTCGTCTATATCTATCTCGAGGCGACCGGTGGTGCAACGGTCGAGGAGCTGGGGGCAACGCTGTCGATGCAGAAACTCTCGATCTTGAGCATCCTGAACACGCTCTCGAGTGCCGGCTTCGTCGAGCAGGACGGCGACGAGTACGTCGTCACGAACTGAGCAGTATTTTGTGGGTGGTGGCGCCGGTCTCTGACACGGTCTCGAGTGACGACTGTCTGCCGGTGGAGGATACTGCAACGCGACGAGAGTCGGTGCTAACGTGGTTTCTGCGTGGGCGAAACACCGAGAAAGAGCGTGAGATGAGCGTCACGAGTGGCCTAGAACGTCTCGAGGTAGCGGTCGAGTTCCCACTCGGAGACGTCGATGAGGTACTCCTCGAACTCCTGGCGTTTGGCCTCGACGAACTTCGAGGCGATGTGGTCGCCGAGTGCGCTGTAGATCGCCTCGTCGTCCTCAAGGGCGTCGACGGCCTCGCCGAGGTTCGACGGGAGCGTCTCGATGCCGTACTCCTCGCGTTTGGCCTCGTCGAACTCGTAGATGTTCTCCTGGACCGGATCGGGTGTCTCGAGGTCGCGCTCGACGCCATCGAGCCCGGCGTGGATCATGACAGCGAAGGCGAGGTAGGGGTTACACGAGGGGTCGGGTGAACGCAGCTCGATACGCGAGGCAGCGGGCACGCGGGCGGCGGGTTTGCGGACGAGGGCCGACCGGTTACGATCGGACCAGGCGACGTAGACCGGTGCCTCGTACCCCGGCACGAGGCGCTTGTAGCTGTTGACGGTTGGGTTCGCGACGGCCGTGATCGCGGGCGCGTGTTCCAAGATGCCAGCGAGGAACGAGTGCGCGGTGGCGGAGAGGTTGAACTCGTCGTCCTCGTCGTGGAAGGCGTTCTCGCCGCTCTCGTCCATCAGCGACATGTGCGTGTGCATTCCCGAGCCGTTGATTTTCGGGATCGGCTTGGGCATGAACGTCGCGTGGAGGTCGTGTTCGGCGGCGATCGCCCGAACGACGGTGCGGAAGGTGCCGACGTTGTCGGCCGTCGCGAGCGCGTCGTCGTACTCGAAGTTGATCTCGTACTGGCCGCGAGCGACCTCGTGGTGGCTGGCTTCGATCTCGAAGCCCATGTCCTCTAGCCCGTAGATGATGTCGCGTCGGACGTCGGAGGCGAGGTCCTTCGGCGCGAGATCGAAGTAACCGCCGTAATCGGCCGTTTCAGTCGTTGCGCGACCGTCCTCGTCTTCCTCGAACATGAAGAACTCCGGTTCGGGCGCGAAGTTGACCTCATAGCCCATCTCGTCGGCACGCTCGAGCGCCTGTTTAAGAACGTAGCGCGGGTCGCCGTCGAACGGCTCGCCCGTCGAGGTGTTGTAGACGTCACAGATCATCCGAGCCGACGCACCCTCCTCGCTCTGTCTCCAGGGGAGAATCGAGAAGGTATCCGAGTCGGGAACGAGGCGCATGTCTGACTCCTGGATACGAACGAAGCCTTCGATCGAGGAGCCGTCGAAGTAGATCCCGTCGGCGAACGCCTTCTCGGCCTGTCGGGCCGGCACAGAGACGTTCTTGACCGTTCCGAGGATGTCGGTAAACTGCAACCGAAGGAAGTCGATCTCTTTTTCTTCGATTTTGTTCAGTACGGCTTCTTCCGCGGACGTCAGATTTCCGCTCGTCATCTTTTACTCGGATAATCCATCGGTTTCTACTACTAAAGCTCTACTGTTGTGGGCGAATATAATCAAATAGCATAAAAAGTTCATATTCATACACTAATAGAGGGCATTCAGAGTCGTTCGGATAATAGAAATCGTGAAATCGTGCACCGAACTGGATGATCGTAAACGGAAGTGATCGAGTTCGAGACGAACAATAAAGGAACGCGCGCTCGAGACGGCTGTTTCAATGGAAGCGCCATCGAATTCCGAAAACGTATCCGATCGTGTTATCGGTGCCCACTCGAAGCCTGTACGGCAGTCGCGACTGCAAGCGTCGACAGTCCGACGTCGATGCTCGCACGCCAGACGCCCATCGTCGTGTGAAGCGTTCGTTGCCACATAACTGACGGGGTCGGTGTCGCTCGTTCGGTGGGAGGGGAGTTGGGCAACGGGCGTTTCGCGATCGTTGTCTCACAGACGGGACAGACGTACTCGACGTGGCGGTCGATCGGCCGCCGATCCCAGTCACCGTCGAGGGGATTCTCGTGATCACAGCCCCAGCAAAACAGCGTCGATTTGCGGCGTCCTGACGTGTTCCGGTCGGTGGCTGCGAAGTGAGTCATTGCCAGCGTCCAAGGGTCGGCCCCTAAAGCCACTGTCTATACTTCCGGTCTCTCAATCCGAATCTACCCCACATTACGGTCAAACCAACACACGAACCTACCGAACACTGGCTGCTCCCAGGTGTAACGCGTGCTCTCTCGGTTGTGGATCCATCGACGTTCCGTCTCGTTCGTCAGAACGGTTCAGGCGAGTTTACTCGAGTGAATCGGGACACAGGTCGTTCATCGGCACCGATACCTGTCCCATAACCTGGCGGTATCGGTTTCCGGATCGAACGAGTACCCCTCGTATGGACGGCACATCGAAACCGACGCGGCTCGAGGACGGTGCCGACCTCGAGGCGTTCGTCGGCGCTCACGACGTTGCGCTCGTCGAATGCTATACCAGCGGATGTTCGAAATGTCAGGCGATGGAGCCGGTGTTGGGAACCGTCGCTCGGGCAACCGACGTCCCCGTCGGACTGCTCAATCCCGGTGACGACATCGCGCTGCTCAAGCGCCTCGAACTCGACTCGGTGCCGACGCTACTGGTGTATCGAGACGGCACCGAAATCGCCCGCCGAGCCGAGGGGTTCATCGGAGCAGCGGGTGTCCTCGAGTTCCTCGAGGACACCGCCCCAGCGGCTGTCGATCGCAACTGATCGGTCGTTGCGTTCCGCCAGCGACTGATCGGCGCTCGTCGGCACCCGCCGCCGCTAGTCGTCGGGTTCGAGGTCCTGTGGGTCGACGTCGCCCGCGAGGAATTGTTCGCCGAGGTCGGTGATATCGTACATCCCGACGGTGAGTTGGCTCAACAGCCCATACTTGACGAGTTGCCGACATCGATAGGCGGCATCGGGTGCACGACAAACGTCTTCGTCGCTGATGTGCTCAGGTGTAAAGACGTCGTCCGACCGCATCAGTTTGACAATGTCGCCGTCTACGGGTGCCATCCACTCGGCGCTGCAGATCAGTTCGTCGAGTTCGTCATCGTCCAATATACGTTCGTCCATAGCTATCATCCCCTTGAAAGCGGTTGATTCGTGCGGTCGAAGGGTGTCACACTACATGAGACTGTTGGTCGCCATAATCCAGCCACCGACATTCGACGCGTCACGGAATCGCGGCCCGTTCTGGTAGACGAGCGAATCGACACTCTCGACCGAGACTGCTCGACCACCCGTCGCCGTACGGCGAACTGGCGGCCAGTCTGGTCGTGTGATCGGCTTTGGATACTGAAAGTTCGGTTGCAAAACACTTATGCCCGAACCGAAAGTACGGTTTGTAACTACATTGTATGGCCCTCTCCCGTTTACTTTCTACTCTCTTTGACGGATCAGAAGCGAACACCGAATCACCGTCGACGCCACAAGATTCCGAGGAGACGGAACAGCCCGTGGTTATCTACGAGTGTCGAGACTGCGGAACGAACGTCTCGGCTGATACGACCCGTTGTCCGGTGTGTGACGGAGACGACATCGTGCGCTATTCGATCGAGTGAGTCGGCGGCCGACTGTCAGTCCCCGTTCGGTCGGGTTCGCCGCTCGTAACCTCGAGTGAGTCGTTTTCGTCCGCGTCGAGCCAGATACCGAAGCCGAGTGCAATCAGCCCGAGTAACGTCGCTACGAACGAGCCGATCATGCCGACAGAGCCCTCGTCGTCGCGGAGGAGACGGACGAGCGAGCCGCCGAGCCCGGCGCTGCCACCGACGAGCCCGACAGCGCCGGTGCCGTAGAAAACGACGGCCGGATGGAACTCCTGAACCACGTATCTGGTCTTCAGCCGCCAGAGGAAGCTTCGAAGCAACAGCAGCGAGACGAATCTGATGAACGGGACGTACCGGATGCTGCTTTCCTCGTCGCCGTAGATGGCCGTCATCGGGACATCGGCGACACGGCGCTCGTGGACGTTGAGGTGAGTCAGGATGTGGTTGAGAAAGCCGTAGCGGTCGGTGATCGCCTCGAGGTCGAGTTCCTCGATCGCCTCCCTCGAGATGGCGGTGTACCCGTTCTGTGGATCGCCGATCGTCCAGTATCCCGAGGCGAACTTCGAGAGGCCGGTGAGCATCGCGTTGCCGAGAAACCGGAACGAGGACATACCGCTGCGGTCTTCGGGGGTGAGCAGCCGGTTGCCCTTGGCGTAGTCAGCCTCCCCCTCGACGACCGGATCGATGATTCGATCCAAGATGTCGGGGTCCATCTGGCCATCGCCGTTCAAGACAGCGACGACGTCCATCTCGTCCGCAGCGGCGTGTTCGTACCCCGTCTTGACGGCGGCACCGTAGCCGCGGTTTTCGTCGTGACGGATCGGGACGACGCGTCGTCCTTCACCGCCGTCAGTGACCGTCAGCTCCGGTGTCGACTCGGCTGTCTCGTTAATCCGGGATGCAACCCGTTGGATCACATCCCAACTGTTGTCCGGCGATGCGTCGTCGACGGCGTAGATCCGGTCGACGAAGTCTGGAACCGTCTCGATGACGGTGCCGACGAACGCCGCCTCGTTGTAGGCCGTGACGACGACGCCGATTCGTTTGCCCTTATACATCGTGTCCTCCGTCGGCAGCATCGAAGTCGACAGTGGAATCGCTCGAGCGATCGGTCCGTCCACCGTCCGCAGTCAGCGACTGTCCGTCCGCCGTCACGGACTCTCGACCGTTACCTGTCGGCGCGCGACCGCTTGCCGTGCCGCCGAGCGTATACACCTGGTGTGGCGTCGCCGAGAAGTCGACCGCGTCCCGCCCGTCGACGACCACCATCGGCTCGAGGTCTGCCCACGGGATTCGATCGAACGCCTGGTGTGGTGTGACGATCACGGCCGCATCGAACGACTCGGCTGCGAGGTCGTCGATCTCGACGGCTCGAGCACCGTACGCCGATGGATCGACGAGCGGGTCGACGCCGGCAACCGCCGCGTCACGGGCAGTCAGTTCGTCGATCACGCCGATCGCCGGCGAGGCCCGGGTCTCCTCGACGCCCGGTCGGTAGGTCACGCCGAGGACGACGACCGACGCGTCGGCGAGGTCGGTTCCCGTCGCCGCGAGTTCCCGCTCGAGGCGGTCGACGACGACCGCCGGCATCTCGTCGTTGACCTGTCGGGCGGTTCGTGTCAACTCCATCGGCTCGTCCATTCTGGAGAGCAGGAAGTGCGGGTAGTAGGGGATGCAGTGACCACCGACGCCCGGTCCGGGGTCGTGAAGCTGGCACATCGGCAGGTCGTTCGCCGTCGCGATGGCTTCGCGGACCGAAATACCGAGTTCGTCGGCGAGCCGGCCGAGTTCGTTCGCCAGCGCGATGTTGACGTCGCGATAGACGCCTTCGAACACTTTGACGGCCTCTGCCGTCGTTGCATCCGAGACCGGATGCACCTCGTTGTCCGAGAGTTCGTCGTAGACGACCGTCGCGGCCCGCGTGCTCTCCGCGTCGATGCCGCCGACGACCTTCGGATACTGGCCGCGGATGTCCCGCAGCGCCGTTCCCGAAGACGTCCGTTCCGGGCAGAACGCGAGCCCGAACTCGTCGGAAGCGAGTCCACTCTCCTCGATCAGATGTGGCTCGAGGACGTCGCGACAGGTCCCCGGCGGCAGCGTCGACTCGGCGATGACCAGATCGCCGGGCTCGAGTCCGGCTGCGATGTCGTCGATCACCGACTCGACTGTCGTGAGGTTGGGTTCGCCGTCGTCGTCGATCAGCGTCGGGACGATGATCACGTGAACGCGCGCGTCGGCCGCCGCGGCGGTGCCGTCGGTCGTCGCCTCGAGTCGCCCGCGCTCGACTTGCTCGGCAATGAGCTCCTCGAGACCCGGTTCGCCGACGACGTGACTGGTGCCATCGTTTATCGTCTCGACGACGTCGGGGTCGATGTCGACGCCGGTAACGTTGCCCGTCGTTTCGGCGTAGACGGCCGCAAGCGGGAGCCCCATCTTTCCGAGACCGTAGACAGCGACCGGAATTTCTCCCGTGGTGAACAGTTCGCGCTGGCGGTCCGGCGACGCCGTCGACTCGTAGAGCCCAGGCGCTGACTCGGCATCGGGAGTGTCGGGACTCATCGCGCGCTCACCTCGCGGGCTTGCGTCTCCTCACCGATGAGCGAGTCGATCAACTGGACCGTCTCGAGGGCCTCGATGCCGTCCTCGGCGGTCACGACCGGTTCCGAGCCGGTTCGGGCGGCCTCGACGAACGCCTCGAGTTCGTGGCGAAGCGGTTCGCCGTTATCGACCCGCGGCCGCTCGACGACGCTCTCGTGACGATAGCGACGCGTGCCGTCGTCGATGAGATACTCCGGATACGAATCCCGGTGGATCAGGACCGACTGTTGGAGGTAGTCGACCTCGACGAGACAGTCGCGAGCGGTGACGGTGAGCGTCCGGACTTTCTTCTGGGTGACGCGACTCGCAGTCAGCGAGGCGACGACGTCGCCGTACTCCATCGTCGCCGTGGCATACTGGCCACCGTCGGTCCCCATCGCACTCACCGAGTCGGGCCGGTCACCGAGCAGGGAGTCGACGATGTCGACGTCGTGGACCATCAAATCGAAGATGACGTTGCCCGGTGCCGTCCGGTCGATCGGCGGCCCGAGTCGTTCGGCCTCGAGACTGATGACCTCGAGGTCGTCGATCAGGTCGGCGACCGTCTGCACGGCCGGATTGAACCGCTCGATGTGGCCGACCTGCAAAACGAGCCCCCGGTCTCGAGCCAGTTGGGCCAGCGCTCGACCCTGCTCGACCGTCTCGGCGATCGGCTTTTCGACGAGTACGTGGACATCCGCTTCCAGACACGTCGAGACCACGTCGTGGTGGGCCTGCGTCGGAACGGCGACCGTAACGACGTCACAGCGCTCGAGCACGGTTTCGAACGGGACGGCCTCGGTCTCGTACTCGTCTGCGATCCGGTGTGCGACGGCGTCGTCGTGGTCGGTGACACACGAAAGATCGACAGTTGGTAATTCACTGTACACGCGCGCGTGATTCGCGCCCATCGATCCGACGCCGATGACGCCGGCTTTGATCGGGCGTGAAGAGGGAGTTCGACTCATTGGGAGTGAAAGTGGTCTCGCACTGCTTCGACGACGATCCGCCGGTCACGCTCCGAGAGATCCGGATGGACGGGCAGGGAAAGGACGGTCTCGGCGGCCTGCTCCGCGTTCGGCAGCGTTGCGGCGGCCGTGCTCACCGTTTCGTACGCCGACTGTCGGTGGATCGGCGTCCCGTAGTAGACGCCGGTATCGACACCGTGGTCCTCGAGCGTCGCCGCGAGCGCGTCGCGGTCGTCAGTCCGAACGGTGTACTGGTGATACACATGCCGGTAACCATCCGGTTCCGTCGGCGTCTCGAGCGGCAGCCCGTCCAACTGCTCGTCGTAGAACGACGCGTTCGCCCGGCGTGCCCGGTTGAACTCCGGGAGTCGCTCGAGTTGGGCGCGGCCGATTGCGGCCGCGAGACTCGTCAGCCGATAGTTGTGGCCGAGGTCGACGTGGTCGTAGCTGCCGCCGTCGCCGACGTCTCGGCCGTGGTTGACGAAACTCGCAGCGCGGTCGGCGACGTCGTCGCGGTCGGTGGTGATCATCCCACCCTCGCCAGTGGTCATGTTCTTCGTCGGGTAAAACGAGAAACACGCAGCATCACCGAGTGAGCCAACGCGATCGCCATCGATGGCCGCGCCGTGGGCCTGACACGCGTCTTCGACGACGAACAGATCGTGTTCGTCAGCGAGGGAGCCGAGCGCGTCCATATCGGCTGCCAGCCCGTAGAGGTGAACGGGAACGAGGCCGACGATATCGTCACGCTCGGCGAGGAGTCGTTCGACGTCGACTGGATCGATCGTGTACGTCTCGGGATCGATGTCCGCAAAGACCGGGGTTCCACCGGCGAGTCTGATCGCGTTCGCGCTCGCGACGAACGAAAACGGAGACGTGATGACCGCATCGCCGTCCTCGAGGCCGACAGCCTCGAGTGCAGCGTGTAACGCAGTCGTCCCGTTCGACGTTGCAACACCGCACTCGGCACCGCAGTAGGCAGCGAACGACGATTCGAAGGCCCTCACTTCCGGCCCATCGGCGAGCATCCCGCTCTCGAGAACGGACTGGACTCGCTGTTTCGCCTCTGCGCCGATATCGGGCGCTGCGATCGAAACCGACTCGTCAGTCGACGGCTCGTCCAGCTCCGTCGTCTCGCGTTCGGGTTCGGCCCCCGCACCACCGTCGGTGCTGGTTTCCGTGCCACCGTCGGTTCCGATCTCGGGGTCGGTGTTTGAATCAGTCATGCGATCTGATTTGCACCCTCGAGTGGCTCCGGTAGCGTTTGGACCGACGCTGGCGTGCCAACGGCGAGCGTCCCGGGTGGAACGTCCTCGGTGACGACCGAACCGGCGGCGACGAACGCATTTTCGCCGATCGTTACGCCGGGCAGCAGCGTCGCATTGGCACCGATCGAGGCACCGTCCTCGATCGTCGGTCCCTCGAGGCCGTTGTCCGTCCTGACCGGATACTCGTCGTTCGTCATGACTGCTCCCGGTCCGACGAAGACGTTGCTCCCGATCGTCGTTTCAGTCGGAACGTACACATTCGTTTGCAGACTGACGTCGTCGCCGATCGTCGTTTGGCCGTCGATAACCGTCTTGGTCCCGACGAGAACGTCGTCGCCGATCGTCGTGCCCTCTCTGACCAGCACGCTGTGTCCAGTCGTGAACTCGTCACCGATCGTGACGTCGCCGTAGACGATCGAACCGGCTCTGATCGTTGCGTCGTCACCGACTCGTGTCGGTTCGTCGAACGATCCGTAGCCGACCGTCGCATCGTCGTCGACGACACAGTCGTCGCCGTGTACGAACCGACTCATCGGGTCACACCTCTATTGGTACTCGTTACGTCCGTCTCAGACAGCCGAAACCGCACGTGTAATTTATACATCATTTGTACGCGATACCCGTGTGGGCAATCATCCTGACACAACTGGTAACACGGCTTTGTTATCCCTGTCCTGACGCATCTGTAGTCGGAAACTACACCGCCAGCGACCCCGGAAAACGAAAACAGCGGTGAAACGGCGTCTCACACCCGCGTTCGGATGGTCCAAGCAGTTATTCGCCGAGAAATAGTCGACTAGACGTCAGTCATGAACGCCAACTGGTACAATCTCCTTTCGATCGGGTAGCCGAGCGATAGTAAAGTGATACAGTCTGGCATTCGGTGACGTGAGGTATCCGAATACACCCGATAATCGGGAACGGGAGCCGATTCGGGAACGCGAGGACGCTTATGCCTGAACACGAACTGACACAAGCCGAACTGTTCGACGTATTCAGTAACGCTCGAAGACGACGAACGGTCCAGTATCTCAAACAGCGAGGTGGGGTAGCCGACCTGGCCCCGCTCGTCGAGCAAGTCGCTGCCTGGGAGAACGAGACCGACCCCGACGAGGTCACGCGCACACAGCGCCGGCGAGTCTATATTTCGCTGTACCAGACCCACCTCCCGATGCTCGAGGAACACGGCATCGTCGATTGGGATCCAGACGACCACGCCATCGAACTGCTTCCCGGCGACGACGTCTTCGAACCATATCTCGATCACCGACTCGAGGACGACCGTCCGTGGCACCGACTCTACATGACGGTCACGTCACTCGGGCTCCTCGCGCTCGTGTTGTCGTGGCTCTCGGTCGGCCCGCTGACGACGGCCGCCGCGCCGGCGATCGCGCTGGCGCTGTGTCTGCTCGTCCTGGCCGTCTCGGTCGCACAGCACGTCTCGCGACGACCCAGATTCGACTCCCCGCTGTCCTTTGCGAGCCGCTAACGACCGGCTCGAGTTTTCACCGTCACCGCTCGCCGGTCGCTGCCGATCCGACGTACCATCCCTATCACGTTTCCAGATCGGTTCGCATCCAGCAGACCGAACTGCGACACCCGCTCCGAGCGACTATCTCTCGCCGTGAGTGTCGACCTCGAGCGAACGTGAACAGAGCTGTGGGGCCTCGCGTTGGCGACGAACGACAACGACGGCGCGTCAATCCGGGTTGAAGATCGCTACAACGGGACAGAGGATCACGGAGGTCCGTCTCCGCTACTCATACTGCCAGACAAACAGCCAGTAAACGCCCGATCGAACGCGAACGGTCGTCGCTGGAGGCGACGAGCCGTGAGACGCGATCGATTCGTGAATCGTTTTGTCCGGCAGTATCACCACCGCACAAGAACGTGTTACTCGACAGTCGGCTCGACACTCGGCCTCGTGTCGCACCGACGCGTCACTCGTCGGTCGATTCCTCGGTCGTCACCCAGACGAACGTATCTTCTTCGGCATTTTCGTTCGTCGGCTCAGCTGGTGGGTCTCCCTGGTACAACAAGACACTGATGCGAACGGATTCTCCGTCCTCCAGCGTCGGCGTGACGTTCACGTCGCTGGTCTCCGTCGTGTTATCGGCGAGTGTCGTCCCAAACTCCTCGAGTTGCGTTCGCTCGACGATCTCCCCGTCCTCGATCCGTTGTTGCTGGACGACGACCGTGTACTCGGTTTCTTCGCCTTCCTGGTTGTCGACCGAGACGGTCATCGGAACCGATTCTCCCGGTTCGATCGCCGAGTCGACCTCGCCGGCGACCAGTTCGCCGTCCTCGTTTTCACCGTACAGCGCCAGTTCAGTGAACCCGCCCGTCGACACCGGAGCGAGAAAGCCGACGAGCAATGCCCCGACCGCCAGCCCGACCGCGAGGACGAGCACGGCCGACGAGAGGGTTATGCCGGTCTCATCACCGCGGAGTCGCGTGAGCGACGCGACAGGAGAGACGGTGAATCGCTCCGTCTCCGGGGTTCGGAGTCGACGAACGACACCCATCTGAGCCAACACGATTGTGACGAGTGCAAGCGTTGCAGCAGTCGAGACGGTGGTGAATCCCAACTGCGTAACCGGCAGTACGAGGGCGACGATCGGCACGATCGTCAGCGAGAGCGCAACTGACAGCCCGAGTCGTTCGACGACATCGATGCCTCGAGGTCGCGTGTCGACCGAGGTCGATGTCGCATCTTGGACGTTCCGCGCTGTTGCCGGAAACAGCACCGAAACCAGCGCATAGCCGGGCAAAAAGAGAGCGAGCGGGAAGGTTACCAACAGGCGCAATCCGCTGCCCTCCTGAAACGACGTGACGATCGCATAGGCCACGGCTGCGCCGATCGACACGGCCGCGAGGTCGGCCGGATAGTTCCGGACGGCCCCGAACCGAGTCAGTGTACTCGTTCCGTGGCTCATCGCTTGGATACCAGAGATTGCTGGTCAGTCGTCGATCTAACTACTAGCGACACGAAAGTCATTCTCGAATCATTGGCACAGTATACTCTCTCGTGCTTTGTTATGGCCGTATTACATCTCCTCGAGTCGAAGAACACGTGTCTGCGGTCGCGACTGCACCCAACGCGACCACATCATCGACGAACCCGTGACTGACGATGCGGCTGTCCCCGGTTCGATCGGATCAGTTCCCGCCTAGAAATCGACGTACTGTTCTTCCCACTCGCGCCGTTCGTCGATTCGCTCTCGACCGGCATCCGTGATCGCGTAGTAGTTCGTTCGTCTGTCGAGCTGTCCTTTCTCGACGAGCTCCTTATTCACGAGCGTATCGAGATTCGGATACAGCCGACCGTGGTTGATTTCCGAACTGTAGTACTTTTCGACCTCGTCTTTGACGGTCTGTCCTGACGGTTGATCAGCCCCTGCGATCACATACAGGAGGTCGCGTTGGAAGCCGGTCAGATCGTGCATTGCTCAATCACAGTGACCATTCCAGTGAGTAGATATTTGTTATCCGTACCATACAACAGTGTTAGAACTCCTTTCAAAATATGTTCCACGAACTAAACTGATCGTTCCGGCGACCCTCTCTCGTAGTGGCACGTTAGCAGCGATGAACGTGTCCGTGTCGGTACAAGTTGTGTCGTACTGGCCATCATCGTGTACGCGGCCAGTCTCCACCGGCAATCGGACGATGGCGTTACTCGTCGGTCTGGGAGACCGAGACGTCGATTCCCTCTGCGCCGATCTGGACCTGAAGCGTCTCGATCGTCGCCTCGTACGCCGTGGTATGTGAGCCATCATCGTCGAAGCGAACACACTCCGCCAGCAGTTCGCTCTCGAGGAGATTATTGATCCGCCGATAGACCGTTGCCGACGAACTATCCGTTCGCTTCGTCAGTTCTTTTGCCGTCTTTGGTCCATCACTCGTAGCAACCAGAATCGTTCGTGCACATTCGTCTCCGAGCACGTCGAGCTGAGCGGCTGCATCAGGGGTTGATTCCGATCGCGTGTTACTTGTTTGCATGGACATTGTCGTAGTTTCCTGTTTGTGACCGCGTGGTGGTAGTCGCTCTCCGACGAGAGGGGCCGGGATAGATCAACTCGAAAGACGGTCCATCCCGATTTTGGGCACCACCAGTACGTTCCAGCACAACGATCGGTAAGCGATAGTGGTATTTTATAACGATGTACCTTATCCAGAGAAATAAGATCGTTCTTCTGCGAAACTACAGATTTCTATCTGGAAATGCCTGCTTTCGTGCCGTTGCATAGGAGGCAATATTGAATTTGAGCCCCAAATACAAGCCAATACAGCTAAATTCGACGCAGTAGCGATGGTGTTGAAACAGCGTTCACTGTCGCTACAGCGCCACTGTCGCACCTGCTGGACGGAAACTACGTATTTCGCGGTTCCCATACCACGCTGCTGAGTAAACAGTCTACGTCCTTTATTCTCGTTTGCCCCCCTCGGTAGGACGATGCTCGGATGGGTGTGGCAGCGTCGACGGTGATCGATCGCGATCGCCGCTGAGAGGCGCTCGCCACACCGTGTCCGCGTACCACCCCCACCAACCATGAAATCCACACAACACGATTGGAAGCCCATGGAATCGTCGACGGCAGGCGCACGCTGTCAAAACTGCGGCACGCACGTCACCCAGCAGTTCGCCCGTGTGTTCGGCGACAACGGCGATATCGTTCATGGATGTCCAGCCTGTACGACCTATCGCGAAATGCAGTCCGGCGGTCACCTGCCGGGCAAGTGAGCGCGAACGTCCTGACAGTCACTGACGATTGTCGTTGCGATTGTTTTTCACGGCCATCCGACGCCGAGTAGCCTACCCACAGCGGACTCGAGAAGACTTGCATCACACACTGCGAGCAGTCGACCGCTTCGAAGGCACCTCGCGGCAGTCGAATAATCGGCAGCCGGTTCTGCCAGTTGTATCCCTCACCTACCCCGTACAGCTCACGTCGATTTGTTCAGCGGCGGGCTAATGGCTAGGGGTTAGCCTGCAAAAGTTAAAGTTAGTGGTGTGCGAAACCCGATTGTACATGGTAGCTGGTGGACTATCCCTCAATGACTTTCGCTCTTCTTGATCGATGTCTGTTCAAACTAATCGTACCGAGTCACTCGCTGAAAGTGAGGTGTTTCACATCCTCGGTAACGACAGACGTCGGTCGATCGTCCAGTTACTCGCAGACGAAGCCGGACAGGTCGACGTCTCAGATGTCGCCTCCGAAATCGCCGCCAGCGAAGCCGACACTACCCCCGTTCCGAACAATCTCTACAAAAGTGTCTACGTCTCCTTACAGCAGACACATCTCCCCCAACTCCAAGAAGACGCCGTGATCGAGTACGACTCCGATGCAAAGACGATTCAACCGGGACCCCACTTTGCCGACGTCTTGCAGTATATCGACGGCCACCAGGAACGGCAATCGTCGATTCTCAAACTACACTTAGCCCTCTGTGTGCTCGGGCTCGCAGTGATTGCCCTCGCTGGATTAGGCATCCCCCTGCTGTCGGCCATCGATCCCGTCCTCTCGAGTGTACTCGTGTTACTCGTCGTTGCCGCGAGCAGTCTCTATCAGCTACTGGGCTGACCACCGCTTGCGACAGGCTGCCGTGAGCTCGCAATCGAGGACGATCCGTCCTGTGATCCCACGGCAGTGGCGCACGGGAACCGTCTGAGCAACAGTCGTCTCAGTCGTGAAACACGCTCTCGAGTCGCTCGAGTCGCGAAAAAAGCCGCCTGTCCGTTGGACTGGTCCGAAAGGACCGATTAGCGTGCGCCAGCAGCGCCGATTACCGGCTCGGCATCCGTGGCGTTTTCGGTGTCTTCGGATTCGGTAGTCGCTTCGGTGTCGTCAGTGTCGTCAGTGTCTTCGGATTCCGCGTCAACCGGTTGCTCTGCGGTATCGTCGGACTCCGTGTCAGCCGACTCCATGAAGTCTTGAAGGACTTCGTCGATGTTTTCGATGAACACGTACACGGTGACTTCTTCGATGACGATTTCGCCGTCTTCGGCGATCGCGTCCGTCATTTCACCGTTCACAGCCATCGAATCGTCACCGGTCGATTCGTCTTCGCTGGCGTCGTCCACAGTGGAGTCGTTCTCACTGGTGTCATCCACAGTGGAGTCGTTCTCACTGGTGTCATCCACAGTGGAGTCGTTCTCGCTGGCGTCATCCACAGTGGAGTCGTCCATAGTGGAGTCGTCGTCGAGGCCGTCAGTTTCGTCACCGTGGTCGCCTTCCATTCCCACGTCCTGTGGGTCATCGACCGGGATGATCGTTAGCTCGTTGATGACGATATTGAGTTCGACGTTCTCGAGAGTGACGGTCTCTTCATGCATGGCATCGTCGTCGGCCATGTCATCACTCTCGTCGACACCAGTCTCGCTATCGGTGTCGTTTTCAGTCACGTCATCGCTCTCGTCGACACCAGTCTCGCTATCGGTGTCGTTTTCAGTCACGTCATCGCTCTCGTCGACACCAGTCTCGCTATCGGTGTCGTTTTCAGTCACGTCATCGCTCTCGTCGACACCAGTCTCGCTATCGGTGTCGTTTTCAGTCACGTCATCGCTCTCGTCGACACTGGACTCGTTGTCAGTGTCGTCAGCCATGTCATCACTCTCGTCTAAGCCGGAGTCGCTATCAGCGGCATCATCGGTGGTACCGACATCGGACTCGCCGTTATCGACCGACATATCGTCCGGGAGATCACCGACGTAGACGTAGACAGTCATCTGTTCGATGACGACATCGATCACGTCATCTGCAGCTTCAGGCCCTTCGTCAACCGGTTCCTCGGTTGGTTCTTCATCAACTGGCGCTTCGGCAGATTCGTCATCGACCGGTTCGTCAGCCGCTTCTTCGTCAACCGACTCGTTATCCACCGATTCGTCGGCCGCTTCTTCGTCAACCGACTCGTTATCCACCGGTTCGTCGGCCGCTTCTTCGTCAACCGACTCGTTATCCACCGGTTCGTCAGCCGCTTCTTCGTCAACCGACTCGTTACCGACCGGTTCTTGAGCAGGTTCCGCTTGTCCGTTCGCAGCGGACTCCGAAGCGTCGCCGACAGTGACGACCGCTTCGTCAGTCACCGGTTCGCCGTCAGCCGTCAGGTACGGGCCGTCTTCTGCGCCCTCCGTCTCGACGAAGTCGTACTTCTCGTTGTGGTTCGTATCGCGATGTGGCATCGCGATCAGCGTCTCGTCTTCCTCGAGCGGCTCATCGAGCGTCACTTCGACGTTCTCGTGAGTGCCTGGCTCGAGATATTCGGAGGTGCCGATAACACTCCCGACCGCATCGTCAACGAGCAGGTTACTATCGTGGATCGTGACGAATCCGCCGCTTGCCATCGTGACCTCGTCGACGACGACGGCCTCGCCGTCAGTCGTCTGATCGGAGAACGTCACGTAGGCGTCCTGTTCTGCGTCCTCGTCGTCGACAGGAGCGGTTTCGTTCGGTTGCTCTTCATCATCGGGAGCTGTATCGTTCGCTTGCTCCCCGTCGTCAACCGCCCCGTCCTCGTCCGGTTGGTCGTCCGGAGCGGTGTCCGCCTCATCGTTCGGTTCGTCGTACTCGCCCTCGCTGTCAGCTGTGTCCTCGTCGACGGTCGCAGCCGGTGTCGCACCGGCGACCATCGCCCCGCTCGAGCACACGAGCATCAGCGCGGTAAGTACCACGAGTAGCTGATTGCGTGCAGTCATGTCTATGCCGTGAAGGCACTGGCTAATCGTGAGTTCACCGCATAAACTGACACAATGCTTTCGTCTCGTAACCAAATACTACGGTCTCGAGTCCTGTCTCAGTCGTTCATTCCCCGACAGGAAAGCAACAGTTGTTGACAGATGGCGGTTGCTGTCTCGTTACTCACTCTTCGGTTGTTCGGGCGTCTGGGAGGCCGTTGGTTCATGCCCCGGCAAACAAACGAGATTCTCGCGCCCGAGACGAAGCTTCGTGATTCGACCGTCATCCTCGAGTTCAGCGAGCAGTCGGCTGACTTTAGCTTTCGACCAATCAACCGAGTCGACGATCTTCGACTGTTTCATTCGACCGCCGTTTTCACGAACGAGCTGTTGGATCTTCTCCCGATCGGTCAGGAACTCCTCCGTGTGCGGCGTCGGTTGAGCAACGAATGCGTTGTGGTCGGCAAACCGGTTCCGTGCGGTCAACACACCTCCAAGAAGAATGAGTACCAGAATACCAACGAGAGCTGCGAGGTGTGGACTCCATTCGAGTTGAATTGGATACATGTGGCTGCCAAAACTGACGACTGCCTCGAGGCTGTTCCCCGTACGGATACCACCACTCCCGCTCGCGATGTCGGTGACAGTGGCTGCCATGTCGGAAACTCGTGCGTGACTACTCATGGAGATGTGCTAGGTCGGTTGTACTCACACTGCTCTGTACGGTCAACATCACACATGAAAGTGTTTTTTATCGATCATTTATTGGTGAGTATCTATAATTCGACATAATTGATGTGTCACTCAGTTTGATCCCCGTTTTGAATCGACCGCACCGGTTCGCTCACTGACCGTCATCATCGTGGCTGTGGTGGTTGCGCGAACGCTTCGGCACCAATGACGGGTCAGTGTGACTTCGAAACGACGTATGCTGGGTATATGAATAAACGCAGTCGGACGTTCGACACGACTAGCGCGGATTCTCTTCGATTCAGTCGGTAAGAGCGTATTTCAGTGAGTATTCTAGAGCAGTGACTACTCGGTGGGCGAGGAGGTCCACACAGTAACGAAGAAGATGAACGTTCGATTCGGCCGAGATTCAGTTCCGCTGGCCGAACTCAGCTCAGCTGGGTTTACACGCCCGGCACGCCGACGGCGTCAAATCCAGTTGCGCCGAGAAGTGCGAGGACGTAGAGAACGACGAGCACCGAGAGCCACGCCACGATCGTGATTGCAGCGGCATCGACCCAGCCGCCGGGATATCGAGCGTGGATTACGGCGAGGTAGGCAACGAAGACGAGCAGCGGACCGAGCAGCGGGATCCAGCCGAGAAAGAACCCGACGATACTCCAAACGATCGCACCGAGAAGGGCCGTGACGATGGCGTACGTGTAGTTTTCAGCGTCGACGATGACCTTGGCTCCGGCATAAATTCCGACGGCACCGATCAGCAAGCTCACGGCGAAGACGACGAGGTTATCGATCATATGTCACGTTGAGGCTGTGCCTACCGTTAGTTATCTTTCACCTACACTCACGGAAACGGTGTACTGCAAGCCTGTAACGTAAGTTTTCATGAATGTATCCGAGTACGACACAGACACAATTCCGTCGGCCCCCAGAGAACTCTGCTCGGCAGTAACCGACGAAATACCTCCAAAGCGGATACGACCATGTCAGTGAGCAGAGCGCCCCTCGCCTACCGGATCGAGAAGGGACCCTGCATCGTCGTGTATCGGAGACAGTCGCGTCCCCTCGACGAGCGATCGGATACCACACTCGAGGCTGATTCGCGGATCGAAACCGAGCGTTCGCTTCGTTCTCGAGATATCCGCGCCGCTGTGTCGAATGTCGCCCTGTCGAGACTCCCGGTGGACGATGGGAGAGGACGACTCAGTTGCATCGCGGATGATCGTCGCCAACTCGTTGATCGACGTTCTGGTTCCAGTTCCGACGTTGTACGCGTTGCCGACGGCGTCAGTCGTCGCTGCCCGCAGATTCGCTCGAACGATATCGCTCACGTGAACGAAGTCCCGCGTCTGCTCGCCATCGCCCTCAACGGTGATCGGTTCGCCCGCGCGCGCTTGCTCGAGAAACGTCGAGATGACGCCGCTGTAGGGCCCTTGTTGGCGCGGCCCGTAGGCATTGAAATACCGCAAGGCGACCGTCGGCAGGTCGTACAGCTCCTCGTAGAGCCGGGCGTACTGATCGAGTGCGAGTTTCTGGACGCCGTACGGTGACGTCGGGTCGGTCGCCGCCGTCTCCGGAACTGGCAGCTCCGACGGATGACCGTAGACCGCTGCACTCGAGGCCACGACGACTCGTGCATCTTCTTGTCGGGCCTGTTCTAAGACGAGCAAACTCGCATCGAGGTTCGTTTCGTTACTCGCACGAGGGGCATCGACGCTTTGGGAAACGCTGACGACCGCAGCGTGATGAAAAATGATATCGACCCCACGGGCTGCCTCCTGGAGGGCGATCGGATCGCGAACGTCCCCCTCGACGACGGTCACGTTATCGGGTACGTTCGAACGGTCACCCGACGAGAAATTATCGAGAACGCGGACCTCGTTGTGTGGCGCCAGCGCGTCAGCGAGGTGACTGCCAATAAAGCCCGCCCCACCGGTCACGAGTACCGTCTTATCGCAGATCGCTTGCGAGTCCATTGCCTCGAGCCACCACCTCGCCACCGTTTAGTATAGCACTCGTACCGCGGAGATACTGCGTTCCTAGCGCGAGTATGTACGGGCTACTGCCGTGAGGCAGGCGACGGAACTGGCGCGATGAGGCCGACTACCGTGCTATCGGACAACAGAAGGTATTATGCACGACGGTTGGCAACTCCCGGCAATGAGTGTCGACCTCGTCGTACGCAACTGCACCGTCGTCACCCCCGCCGGGCGAACGCCCGATGCGGGCGTCGCCGTCGAGGACGGAACCATCGTCGCCGTCGGGAAAAGCGATCGGCTGCCCGACGCGGATCGCGTCCTCGACGGCGAGGGGAAAGTCCTGGTCCCTGGCATCGTCGACGGCCACATCCACAACCGCGAACCGGGACTCGAGTACAAAGAGGACTGGGAGTCGGCCACGCGCGCAGCAGCCGCCGGCGGCGTGACGACTGTCGTCGGGATGCCCAACACCGATCCGGTGATCGATCGGCCGGAACACCTCGAATTGAAGTTCGACCGCGGGGAGGCGTCGGCCCACGTCGACTTCCAGAGCTACGTCGTCGTTACGTCCGAAAACATAGCGCTGATTCCGGAGTTAGACGAGGCTGGTGCGATCGGCTACAAGATCTTTCTTGGCTCGACAGTCGGGGACGTCCCGCCGCCGAACGACGGCGAGATCCTCGAGGCGATGGAAAAAATCCGAAAGACGGGCAAACGCCTCGGCTTCCACGAAGAAAATGGCGAGATCATCGACCACTACACCGAACAGTTCAAAGCGGCCGGGAAGAACGACCCAATCGATCACTCCCACTCGCGACCCGTCATCGCCGAGCAAGAAGCCGTCGAGCGGATGCTCACCTTCGCCGAGGAAACCGGTGCCAAGATCCACATGTTCCACGTCTCCTCGGGCTCGGCTGCCGAAGCCGTCGCTCGCGGGAAGGACCGCGGTATCGACGTCACCGCCGAAACTTGCCCCCACTATCTGTGGTTTACCGAGGACGTCATGCGCGAAAAAGGGAATCCAGCGCGGATCCAGCCCCCGATCCGAGACGCTGAAGAGCAGGCAACACTCTGGGAAGTCGGCATCGACGAGGGCGCGATCGACAGCATCGCGACCGACCACGCACCCCACACCCCCGAGGAAAAGAAAGTCGACGACCCCTTCGGCAACACCTGGGACGCGATCTCGGGCTTCGTCGGCCTCGAGACCGAAGTGCCGGCGCTGCTCACCTTCGTCAATGAGGGCCGACTCACCCTCGAGGAGTGGGTCCGTCGCCACTCGACCCGTCCCGCCCAGATCTGGGGGCTGTACCCCAAGAAGGGCTCGCTGCAGGTCGGCACCGACGCCGACTTCACGATCGTCGATCCCGACCTCGAGTGGACGCTCGAGGACAGCGACGACCTCCACTCGAAAAACTGCGTGACGCCGTTCGTCGGCGAATCGTTCACCGGAAAGGCGGTGTCCACCGTCGTCCGTGGCGAGGTAGTGTACGAAGATGGAGACGTGGTCGGCGAGTCGGGATACGGGACTCGAGTCGACGTAGACGACGTATAACTGAACTGAACCGTTTTCAGCCGCTGTCTTCGATGGGTATGGCGAGTAGTGACGGTACTCGAGCGGTCGCGTTCGGCATCGGTAGCCCGTCGTTGACACGCTCGAGAACAGTCAGGAAATCTGTAACGAGTTGACTACTGTTTGTCGAGTTCCTCGAGACTCTCTCTAGCGGTTCGCATGGCTGTGTATATATACACCCCTTCATCCGGTCGATTGAGATGACTCACTCGGAGCCGGGCGTCGTCGGCAGTGCCGACGGCTCGCCGCGGCGAGATATCGTGTCGCGGTGATCCGGCTCCGTAGTGGGGGATGACAACCATGACAGACGAAATGAATTCGATCTCGAGGCGTAACGTGCTCGCAGGACTCGGTACCATCGGTGTCGGTGGGGCACTCGTGGGCGCAGGTACAGGTGCGTTCTTCAGTGACAAGGAGACGTTCAAAGACAACAGGCTCGTTGCAGGCGCACTCGATCTTAAAGTCGACTGGCAGGAACACTACAGCGACTGGAGTGACGACGAGCTCGATGATGGTGACGACGGCGAGTTGGACATCACGATGGAAGACCCCAGCGACGACAGCTACGTCGGCTTCCCGACGCAGGCTGAGGAGTATCTCCTCTGGGTCCACGAGAGCGACGTCGACCAGTTCATGATGAACACGGCCATCGAGGCGTTCCCGGACACGAACAACGACGGAATACAGGATCTCCCGAGTGGGTGGACTAATCCGGACTCCGACAACTACTTCTGTAATGTAGCGGCCGACATCCCCAACGTCCTCGAGTCAAGCTGGCGGACGAACAACACGATCGGCGGCGAACCGAACCCACAGACAACCAATCCCGGCGACCCACTGATCAACATCAGCGACGTCAAGCCTGGTGACTTCGGCGAGTTGACGCTCAGTTTTCACCTGTGTGATAACCCCGGCTACGTCTGGTTGACCGGAAAGCTACGGGACGCCGCAGAGAATGGGCTCACGGAGCCCGAGGAGAAAGATCCCGACGAAATGGAAGGCGTCGTCGAACTCCTCGACGAAATCCTGGTCCAGTTCTGGCTGGACAACTCCGACGAAGGCGATGCTGAACCGGGTGATAATATCTATCAAGACGAGGAGCCACTGCTCTTCCCCGAACCGCTTACGCTACGGGAAGCGCTCGCGCTTCTGGAAAATTCCAACGACGGGCTCGGGATTCCGATCGGACCTGAAATGGACAGCACCGGGAATGGTGGTATCCTCACGCCAGGAATCTGTCCCGAAGAGCCCTACGACAGTGTGGAGAACAGTCAAGACGTGTTCTCAGACGGGACAAATCGCCAACGGGTGAACCCGTTCTGCTCGGACTTCGGTCTCGTTGAGGCACTCAGAGTCGAATCCGAAGACCTTCCGGACGAGGGGACCGAGACGTACACGACGCCGTACGGCGACATCCAGATCACGACATCGGATACGGGTACGATCACGTCCTGGGAAACCGACGCGACGCCCGACGGCGAACTCGACGACGAGGACGGATTCTGCGTCTCCAAAGTCATTGTCAAAGGTGGGCAACCGAGCGCGGGGAGCGCAAATATCTACAGTTACGACGCCGACAGCGACGGCAGTAGCGGCGACGAGGGAATGTTCACGACGCCCAGCGAACAAGACATCAGCAACGTCAAGTTCTGCGTCGACCTGCGAGAGCAACCCAATGGTGACGGTGGCCGAGAGTGCTACGAAAACTCCACGACCCAATACGTGGGCTTTTCGTGGTGGCTGCCGGTCGACCATGCCAACGAGATCCAGACTGACTCCGTGGAATTCGACATCGGCTTCTACACCGAACAGTGCCGCCACAACGATGGCACTGGAATGCGAGAGAGTCCGATCGGCGTCGAAGGACAGAAAGACGAGTAGCGGTCGAACCCTCGTCTCGAGTCCCCTCTAACTCACGTCGACGAGGAGCCGACGACAGTATTTTTGCGCACGCGTGTACTATTGTATTGGTCTCGAGGATGACAGGGACGGATAGATTCCCTGAGAAGCTGTCTCTTGTCACCAGTACATCAGGCTGAGAGCGGATCGAATGTGCTGCCTATACAGAACAGGCCAACCCGAGAGCGACACGCACGGACAGTCAGCACGCAGTACCAGAGACGGTATCACGTTCTTACTCATTCGACGGAAGACGTGAGAGACCGTCGTCGCTCAAACTCGCGCCGCTCCCGCGCGTTCGTGTTCGTCTCCATGGCAATTGGAGGATAGACGGACGGCATGCCCGGCTGCCACCGGTCGACGAATCGATCGGCCATCACGGACGGTTTCCGGTTCGCGACCGCCACACCGGCGTTGATGATTCCGGTGACACTAAGTGATACTATATTAACAGTTAAAGGGAGTGATACATGCATCGCACAGTTGTCGTGCGATGCGGTATGCATCGACGTTCAGTTACTATCTTCAGTGCGTGCCTCCTGCAGAATTGGCGTGGAACAGCAGTGGTGCCGTTCGGCTCCATCACCTCGTCACGGTTCTCTCACTCGCGATCGCGTTCGTGCCGCCGGTTCCGTTCGTTGTACGATACGTCCGGCGCGTTCATCATACAGTCCGTCGTATTCGTCGCTGCGTTTTGTTCTTGCTGGCACACTACGGAAGGCCGGATTCGAGCAACGAAACTGAGAGCGCTTCTCACTGGGCTTGTCGAAACAGCACAACGGAAAGCCGTCGTGGAGACGAAGAAAAACTTAGGTATTGCGAACAACAGCTTCACTCACTGTCAGCGTCGATCTCATCCGCGTCACTGCTGGTGTCGCTGCTCTCATCGTCGGTACCTGTGTCGTTCGTCTCGTCGGCCTCGTCGTCCGTCCCATCTTCGCTGCTGGAATCGCTGGTCTCATTTTCACTGCCGTCATCTGTCCCATCTTCGCCGTCAGAATCGCTGGTCTCGTCTTCATTGCCATCGTTCGTCTCGTTCCCACCACCGTCGTCTGTCTCGTCCTCGCTACTCGAGTCGCTCGTCTCGTCGGTGCTTGCGGTAGTCACCCCAGCTGTCCCAGCAGAATCCTCAAGAACGGATAGCGTTCCGTTCTCGCTGTCACCGTTGGCAGTGACTTCCCAGTCGATGTCGTCCGCCGTCGTGGTGTCGAACTCGTGGCTCGTAGTCCACGTCTCACCGCCCTCGAGGACGCCCGACTCCGTTTCGACGGTCTCGTTGTCGACGACCACCTCGTACTCGGTCCAGATCGGCCCATGACCGTCGTTCTCGACGGTGACCTCGAGCGTCGCCGTCTCGTTACGGGTGACGTTGGCCGGGGCGTCAGCGGTGACGGAGACGCGGTCCCACTCCTCGGCGGCGCTGACGGAGTTGTCCTCGAACGTACTCGCATCGCTGAAGAGTGCTATCGTGGGTGTGAACGTGACCGCCGTCACGAGCAGTCCGAGAATCGCGATCCCGACGAGGAACGCGACACCGTGTTTCCCCATCATCGTTCCGCCTCCGAATCGGTACCGTCGTCGAGTGCTGGGGCGTGCCCAGCCGTCTCGTCAGCGGCGGGCTCCAGCGCTGGCGTCTCGTTCGTCGTCCCCTCGAGTTCGGGCTGTCCACCGTCGTCCGTTGGACCGTCTGGATCGAGGATGGACTCGAGCAGCGCTTCACCGTCGTCAACGTAGCCGAACTCCCGAAGCAACTGCCAACTGCCCGATGCGACGAGTGCAAGTCCCGGCCCGATCACGAGAACGAACAGGCCGAGACTCGAGCGAGCGAACAGGAGCAAGTGGCCCAGATACGGAATATGCCAGTGGAGTTCGCCCTGTGCGTACTCGGCCGGGACGAGTCCCTCGTCCGGGTTGTCGTTGGCATCACCTTTTAGCTCGAAGTACCGTTCGCCGTCTTCCTCGACGACGTCGACGACTCTGTGCGTGACATAGCCCGAATCATCGCTGCTCCCATCGTGGAAGGTGACGACATCACCAGTCTCGATCTCGTCCGGTGAGACGTCCTGCGTAACGATGACGTCACCCGACTCGATCGTCGGGCTCATGCTCCCGGATGTGACGATGTATGTATCGTCGCCACCGACGAGCCCCGGAACGGCGATTATCCCCACGAGCAACAGCAGGATCAACAGGCCGCCGCCGAGGAGGACAGTGAGCCCGGTTTTCACGCTCGAGGGCACGTTCATGCTCCCTCACCTCCGATTTCGTTCGGCGGTTCGCCACTCGTCCCGAGTCGCATCCGACTGTCGTGGCGGACGTGGACCACGGCTGAGAGGGTAAACAACGCCGTCACCAGAGATGTCCCGGCCAGTGGTGGAATCAGCGAAAACGGGAGGAGTCCAGCCCACATTCCTACGACGAACCCGGTACAGAGGACGCCCAGTCCGACGTAGTACTTGCTCCACGGGATGTCGTCGTGTGGAACGACGTCGAGATACACCTCGAGTTCCGATGCAGCGTCGGTGAGGGCGACGATCCCACGGCCGGCGTCGAACGAGACGACACCGCCATCGTCCAGTTTCGGCAGGTGTGACTGCCGTAACGCGGTGTAGACACGCGTTCGCTGCTCGTAGGTGACCTCCGCTGTGGAAATGCCGTTCTCCCAGGCAGCGACGTGTGAGACGAGTTCACGGAGGGTGGCAACACCGTCGGTCTGTTTGAGGTAGTGTAAGACGTACCGGCGTCGTCGACAACTCAACAGTTCGAAGGCGACGTCTTGAGACAGCGCCGGTGTGCGGGCTGTCGACGCAGTGTCCGCTCGTGAAACGCTCGTTGACATCATCGCCCCGAACATGAAACAAGCGCATTCGTTGCCGGAATAGACACCCTCCAGCGCGAATAGACGGCGGTTGCAGTGGCTGTACAGATACACCGGATCGATCGCACATTTCTGCCCATATTGCGGCCATCACGTCAACTATGGATAGTTATGGGCGAGATAGAACGTCAGCTACTGTGACGTAATCGCGTTTGATCACGGTTAAAGACGGTTTCGAGACCATTACTGTCACTATGAACGATACATTCAACAGCGAATCGACGTGGCAGCGTGACACCACCCATCGTCGAAAGCGCGTCACCGGTACTCAGATCCGACGGATTAGACGTTGCGAGGTCGCAACCAGAATCCCACAGGTAGACTGGTGGCAGTTCTCAGTTCGTGAAGTCGCCGATGGGATTATATTCACCCCCGATACAACCGAATTTCGTAAAATTATAGATGAGTGAGAGGGTCAATCCCCAGCGACTCCGGTCCCGTCGTCGAACCCCGGCGAGAGGATTCAACACCTCGAGAAATTCGGACGGAACGCACCGATAGAACCGTCGACCCAGCGGAACTGCACGGCCTCGACGATGCGAGCGACGGCCCCGAATCCGGCGGCTAACGGCACAGACCGGCCGACACGGTCACATCGTGTCTGATGACTATTCGAGGTCTGCGCCCACCGCGTCTTCGATCGAGGCAAAGCCATCCCGATCGAGCAGCGCCACGAGTCCCTGATTGATCCGTTTCGCCGTCGAGGGACCCTGATAGACGAACCCGGTGTAGAGTTCGACCAGCGATGCGCCGGCGCGGATCTTTTCGTACGCCGCCCCAGCCGAATCGACGCCGCCGACGCCGATGATCGGCACGTCGCCGTCGGTGTACTCGGCGATCGTTCGGATGACCGCAGTGGATCGATCCTCGACCGGTTTCCCGCTGAGGCCGCCCCACTCCTCCCGGTTCGGGGACTCGAGGCCCTCACGGCTCGTCGAGGTGTTCGTCGCGACGATCCCGTCGAGGTCGAACTCCCGGACGATATCCACGAGATCCAGAATCGAGTCGTCGGGTGAGTCGGGGCCGATCTTCACCAGAATGGGTTTGTCGGCGTCGTTTTCGGCCTCGAGCATCTCGAAGATCGCGCGAAGATGCTCGGGCGAGCCCTCGTCGAACTCCTCGGGCGTGTTCGGACAGGAGACGTTGACGACGACGTAGTCGGCAAACGGTGACAGACGGTCGAACACCCGCCGATAGTCTTCGATCGCTTCCGACTCGCTCGAGGAGTTCATCTTCCCGATATTCACCCCAAGCGGGAATCTGGGCGTGCCGTCGGTCTCGAGTCGCGATTTCACGCGTTCCATCCCCTGCCCGTTAAATCCCATCCGGTTGACCATGGCTTCGTCCTCACGCAGGCGAAACAGCCGGGGCCGGTCGTTGCCCGGTTGTGGGTAGGGCGTGACGGTGCCGATTTCGACGAAGCCGAAGCCGAGTGCCTCGAGCGCGTGGGTCACCTCGGCGTTCTTGTCGAAGCCAGCGGCGATTCCGATCGGGTTCGGAAACGTGGTGTCGAACAGTTCGACCTCGAGTGCGGGATGATCGTACTGATACGCAGCCGAGAGCGCTTTTCGTGTCGGCCACGTCGACTGAGCTACCCGGAGCGTCCGCTTTCCGAGGTTGTGGGCCGTCTCGGCTGGAAGTTTGAACGCGAGCGGCCGAACCCGCGAATAGAGCGTCATTGGCAGTATTCGGACCGGCGGCTAGGTAAACGTCTCGAAGCTGTCGAACGACTGGGGCATCCAGACGAGTGGGTTACAGTTTCTCGAGGAGGCGACTCACGTCTGAGAGCGTGCGGAGCGCATCGAGGTCGGCACACGCGCCGTCGATATCGACAGCGTCGGGTGCATGCTCGGCACACAGCCGGAACTTCTCGTGGAGTTCGTCGTCGGAAAGCGGGTCATCGTGCGTTCCCGGCGGCTGCGCCTGGAACTGCTCGTAGCGCTCACCCGAGCGCGTCGCGATCTCCACGGCGGCGGCGTTCGAGTCGTAGGGCAACTCGTCGTCGACAGTCAGTGACACCCGTTCGCGAACGGACTGGACCGCCCGATCGTCGATACGCTCGTCGTCGAACGCAGCGAGATCGACGCGCTCGCGAGCAATGGCACTCGCGATGAGATACGGCATCGAAAACTTCGCCTCGAGTCCCGTCGACGGATCGTCGTGGGCGAGCGCGTCGGCCGCACCCTGTGAGGCCGTCACAGTCACCTCGTCGATCACCTCGGCCTTGAGTCCATGGGTGTCCGCGAGCTCGCTTGCAGCGTAGATTGCAGCGTGGGTGTAGTAACAACAGGGGTACTTTTTCACGTCGATACCGTCCTCGAGCAGCGACCATCGCGTTCCCAACTCGGGGAGCCGCTCGAGATCCGGTCGTCCATCGCCGCAATAGGAATCGAAGAAGCCGCGCTCGCCGTCGATCGCCGTTGGGTCCGCGGTTGCGCCCTCGGCGGCGAGCAGCGCCGCAGTCATCCCGGACCGTGCCGCCTGACCCGCGTGGATCGGTTTCGTCGTCGAGCCGAAGTTGCGTTTAAGGCCGGCCGGCATCGAGGCAGCGATCCCGAGTGCGTGTTCGACGCGCGCCCGTGGTAGCTCGAGTAGTGTCGCCACGGCCGCAGCAGCGCCAAAGACGCCCATCGTCGACGTCGCGTGCCACCCGCCTTCGTAGTGGCCGGGACTGATCGGTCTTGAAAGGTAACACTGGGTCTCGAAGCCAGCGACGAAGGCCGTCAGGATGTCCAGTCCCGACGCATTCTCCCGTTCACCAACGGCAAGCAGCGGTGCGACCATCGGCACGCTCGGGTGGCCGTCCATCGCTGCGAGTGCGACGTCGTCGAAATCGAGCGCGTGGCCAGCGGTCCCGTTGATGAAGACGGCATCCGAGAGCGGACGCGTTTCGTTTCGTCCGAGCAGCGTCGTCTCACCGGTACCGTCACGAACCGCCGTTACGGCCGTCTCGCCGGCGTCGGCGGCCGCCCCCGCGAGCGTCACCCCGACAGTGTCCAGAATCGCCCGTTCGGCGAGCCGAAGCGCCTCCTCGGGAATATCGTCGGCCGACAGCGACGTGACGAACGTCGCGAGTTCAGTGCCAGCCCGTCCCGTGTCTGCATCGGTCATGCTCGTCCTATCTGCCCGCATCGGTATATACTGTCGGACGGGACGCGAAACCGTCGGACGAACTCAGCGCTCCTCGAACAGCGCCATGATCGCACCGCCGCCGCCGACGCTCATACCGACGAGTCCGCGTGAAACGTCGGGATCGTCTCGCAGCTGATAACCGATGCTGGCAGTGAGCATCCCCCCCGAGGCACCGATCGGATGGCCGAAGGCGATCGCACCACCGCAAGGATTCATCGTCTCGCGTGGGATCTCGAGGCGGTCCATGACGTACACTGACTGGGCGGCGAACGCCTCGTTGATCCAGAACGCGTCGATATCGTCGACCGTAAGGTCGTTTTGCTCGAGCAGTTCGGCGACGACGTCACCGACGGCTTCGTTGAACTCGTCCGGATTGCGGTAGACGAGGTCGTAGTCGACGAGCGTCGCCATCGGCTCGAGGCCGCGGTCGGCGGCCGTCTCGCCGTCGGCCAGCAACACCCCGCCCGCACCATCGCTGAGCTTCGACGCGTTTCCGGGCGTGATAGTGCCGTCCTCGCGAAACGACGTCGGCAGGTCGGCCAGATCCGACAGCGTCGAGTCGGGTCGCGGGCCTTCGTCCCGCTCGACGCTGCCCGAGCGCGTCTCGACGGGGACGATCTCGTCGTCGAACGCGCCGGATTCGATCGCATCGGCCGCCAGTTGGTGGCTTTTCATGGCGTACTCGTCCTGTGCTTCTCGAGAGACATCCTCGCGGTCGACCAGTCGTTCGGTGATCTCGCCCATATGAATGTCGAGGTTGACGTCCCACAGCGAGTCCAGGATCATCGAATCTTTGAGTTGGACGTCGCCGTGGCGTCGCCCCGTCCGGTAGTCGGGAAGAATCCACGGGGCGTTCGACATGGACTCGAACCCGCCAGCGATCGCGAAATCTGCGCGACCGGCTGCAATCCGGTCCGCTGCGAGTGTAATCGCACGTAGCCCGGAGCCGGAGGCTTCGTTGACCGTCGTCGCCTGGGTCTCGTTCGGCAGACCCGACTCGATGACGGCCTGCCGTCCAGGCACCTGTCCGATCCCGGCCTGAATTGCGTTGCCGAGGCTCACCCAGTCGACGTCCGCGCCGTCGATCGCGACGCGCTCGAGCACGCCATCGATGGCCGTACAACCGAGCTCGACGGCCTCGACGTCCGCGAGCGAGCCGAGTAGCGTTCCGTGTGGCGTGCGCGCACCGTCGACGAGGACGATGTCGCTGCCGGGTTCAGTGTCGGACATGGTGGGCCGTCAACGCGAGTCCGCATTAATGTTGTTCCAAGGACATACTCGGTTGGAGATGGGGTGCTCGAGTCTCGAGTTCCTCATCGAACGGTCGCCATGTCTTGGAGTCAGTTGCTGAGGCATACTCGCCAGTCCCGGGGACAACTGGGACCTTCCTTGCCTTCCCATCACGGTCCTTGACACGCCAGTAGATCCACTGGTCGGACTCCTGTAGAGTCTCAGGAATACCGCTCGTGTCGATCAAATTTGTCTGGATATTTTTTATATATTCCAACACCGCCGTAGCGCCGTGCTACTGTGCTGCCAGCACATTATCAGCGGCACGATAGAATTCCAATAGCTCCCCCACCCTGCTTCGCCACTGTTTGCGGCGGCAACCCTCTCTATACTAGTTGGTTTTTGACCCTCTTTTACCCTGGACAGAAACGCAATCTTGCGATTTTTACCCTGGACACCGAGACGAGCATATATCCTGAACCGAGATTTACCCTGGACAACTCGATCCAAACTGGAAGGATAGCGTGTCAAAGACGGTTTTCTGGGGGAATTCTGATTCGGAAATACCCTGGACACGAGCGGATCCTGAAACGTAGACACATCAGTCATCATTCTGAGTGATTTACCTCCACAAGGAGACGAGAACCAGCGTCGGTCAGTTCAATTCCAGTATGAGAAGTGATACGTTCACCATCTTTCCGACGTCGGTCGCCACCGATCTCGAGACGGTCACTCAGTTTTCGTCCAAACCAAACATCGTTGGTGTAGTCGAGGTCAGTCTCTCTGCCCACGCCACATAGACCTGATAGAGATCTTTCTTCGGGACCGATCCCTCGGTATCGGCAACGAGGAACTGATCGACGAAGACAGCAACACCATCTCCATCAGGGTCCAACTCGGGAGTATCATCAGCCGTCTGCTGATCTTGGTCAGTTGCTGTCGAGGTGTCCGTGTCCTCTTGTAGAGACTCTTGACTAGCTTTCAATAGTCTCTCAAGATTGTCTAGCAGGGGTGCTGTTTCACTTTCCACATAGAGTTGTGGCGATGCGTCTTCTGGTAGGATCACCACGGCATAGCTGGCTCGGTCGTATTCTGGATCCGGTAGATCAGTCCCAGGAACTAGGTGTTGTTTTTTATTGAAAATCAGGGATGTCTCAAGTTATGCAGTCCAGCTACCACAACGCTCAGATCACATCGTCGGCCCGCAACTGCTCGATCTCCGCACTCGAGTAGCCAAGCGCTGCCAACACGTCGTCCGTATCCTCTCCGAGGTCGGGCATCGGGTCAGCTGCGAACTCGAGCGTATCCGAATCGATCGGGGTGTCGACGTACGGGAGCGACCCGTCGTCGGTCTCGAGGTCTTTGATCAGCCCGAGATGCTCGGTCTGTGGATGCTCGAGGACGTCGTCGAGCTGATTGACGTCGCCCCACGGAATGCCGGCCTCGTCGAGCCGGTCAGCCCAGTAGTCCCGAGGCTGGTCGGCAATGAGCGACTCGATCGTTGGCTCGAGGACATCGCGGTTTTCGACACGGGCTTCGTTGGTCGCGAATCGCTCGTCATCGAGCAGGTCGGATCGCTCGAGGACGGCGTCACAGAGCAGTTCCCAGTGGGCCTCGCTGAGGATCGCGAAGTTGATGTATCGGTCGTCGGCCGTCTCGTGGGGGCCGTAGGGCGTCAGCAGATGATGGCGCATGCCGATTCGCTCCGGAAGCTCGTCGTTGTGCCAGTACTTCTGTGGGAAGTAGCCGAGCCACGAGAGCATCCCGCCGAACATCGTGACGTCGAGTTCCTGGCCCTCGCCGGTGCGTTCGCGGTGGAAGAGCGCGAGCAGCGTCGAGATCGTCCCGTAGGTCGCGGCGTTGATGTCACAGACGCTCAGCGGGATCTTGGCCGGAGCGTCCGGTGAGCCGTTCATCAGGATCAGTCCGGTTTCGCCCTGCATGACCATATCGTAGGCCTTGCGGTCGCTGTAGGGCCCGTCCCGACCGTAGCCGGAAATGTTCAGATAGATCACGTCCTCGGTGATCTCGCGAACGTCCTCGTAGCCGACCCCGAGACGGTCGACGACGCCCGGCGAGTAGTTCTGGACGACAACGTCGGCCTCGTCGACGAGTTCGTAGAAGATTTCGGTTCCCTCGTCGCTCTTGAGGTTCAACTCGACACTCAGCTTGTTGCGGTCGACCCAGACGTGCGCCGAGGAATCCCCATCGACGACCGAATCCCAGTGGCGATTGACGTCGCCGACGCCGGGGCGTTCGATCTTGATGACTTCGGCACCGAAATCGCCGAGCAGCCGCGTACACAGCGGCGCGCTAATCCCGCTCTCGAGACTAACGACCGTGATATCCTCGAGTGCGAGCACGCTAGAGTTCCTCCGGCTGCGTCCCGATGCCCTCAGGCCAGCCCGGGGGCTCCGCCGCCGAGGGCTCGGCGTGGCTGCGTTTGAGAACCATCGGGGTTCGCTCGAGTGAGAGTACGAGGTCGCCGTGTTGGTTGTACGCTCGGAGTTCGGTTTCGACGATCCCGACGTGGTCGCGGGACTCGAGTTCGCGTTTGTGCAGGACCTCGCTTTCGGCGAAGATCGTATCGCCGTGGAAGACGGGATTGTGGTGGCGGATATCGTCGTAGCCGAGGTTGGCCGTGGCGTTGACCGAGATGTCGATGACGCTCATTCCGACTGCGAGCGCGATGACGAACGTCCCGTCGACGAGCCGTTCGCCGAACTCTGTTTCGGCCGCGTAGGCCTCGTTGAAGTGCATCGGATTGAGATTCATCGTGACGTTCGTCATCCAGACGTTGTCCGTCTCGGTGACGGTGCGCCCGAACGGATGTTTGTAGATATCGCCAACCTCGAAGTCCTCGTAGTAGCGGCCGTGCCAGCCGGAGACGAGTTGCTTTTCGGTCGATTCGTCGTCAGTAGCGTCTGTATCGGTGGTGTCGTCTGTATCGGACATGGTTCGTGGTGTGGTTCTGAGAGCAGTTAGTGACGAGTCAGTACGAGCGCGGGAGTCCGAGCACGTTCTCGCCGAGATAGTTCAACGCCAGCTGCTGAGTGATCGGCACCAGCCGCGTCAGGCGGGCTTCTCGGAAGTAGCGTTCGACGTCGTACTCCCGCGCGACGCCGAATCCGCCGTGAGTCTGGACCGCCGCATCGGCCGCTTCGTAGGCCGCGTCCGCAGCGAGGAACTTTGCTGCGTTCGCGTACGCACCCAAGTCGACGTCTTCGTCCGAGGCCGCACGATCCGCAGCGTTGTAGGTCAGCTGTTTTGCGGCCTGCAGGCGAGCGTAGGCTTCCGCCAGCGGATGCTGGATCGCCTGATTCGAGCCGATGGCACGGTCGAAGACCTTGCGGTCGGTGGCGTACTCGACCGCTCGCTCGAGTGCCAGTCGCCCGAGCCCAATACACTCGGCGGCAATGACGAGTCGTTCCTCGTTCAGCCCGTCGAGCACCTGGTAAAAGCCCTCACCTTCGACGCCAATGAGATTTTCCGCGGGCACGCGGAGGTCGTCGAACCAGAGTTCGAACGAGTGGACGAACTCGCTGGCCGATTTGGGGATCGGCTCCATCTCGAGTGCGCCCTGTTCGTGGGCGTCCTCGAGGTCAACGAGGAACATCGAGATGCCGTGGGTCCGTTTCTCGACCTCGGCCCGCGGCGTCGTCCGAGCAACGACGACGACGTAATCCGAGACGTCGACGCGAGACGTCCAGATCTTCTGGCCGTTGATGACGTACTCGTCGCCGTCGTTCTCCGCGGCTGCGTCGCTCCGTGCCGAGGCGCGTCGCGCCTCGCTCTTTTCGGCACGCGTCTCGATCGCCGTCGAATTCGAGCCGGCGTTTGGCTCCGTCAGCCCGAAGGCCTGAATCGACCGCTCACCGTTTGCGACGTGCGGGAGGAGATCCGCCTTCAGTTCCTCGCTGGCGTACTCGACGATCGGAACGGAGTTGTAGACACCGCCGTGGACGGCCTGTGCGGCGCTGAAGCCGCCGCCGTTGGCAGCGATTTCCTCCATCATGACGACGGTTTCTTGGGTCCCCATTCCGGCCCCGCCGTACTGTTCGGGGACGAGAATCCCCATCCAGCCGTGGTCCGCGAGCGCGTCGACGAACTCGTGTGGGTACTCTCCGTCGGCAGCGCGTCGACGCCAGTACTCGTGGTCGAAATCCGAACAGATCTCACCGATACTCGAGCGAACGAGCTGTTGGCTCTCGGTGAGTGCAACCGCATCACGCAGGAGTCGGGCCATCGGGTAGTGGTCGTCAGGTCAGAACAAAAGCGTTGCGTCGCCGGCTATCGATTTCCGTACTCACGCACGGCCATTCGACCCGAGTGTAGCCGTGGGGCTCACCGCTCGTACTCGTCACCGACGCGGTCGGCGTTTGGACCGAACTCGGACTCGAGGAGGTCCGGAACGTCCTCGGGTTGGACGTCGGAGTACCACTCGTTTCGCGGTTGGATCGCAATCGCGGTCCCGCCCTCGCTGCAGAGCCCCAGACACTGCGTCTCCGTCACCGAAATCGGCGACCAGAACGCATTGCGCTCGCGGAGCCACGACTTGATCGCCGCCACAGTTTCTGTTCCGCCAGCATCGGCACAACAGGCGTACTCACCGTCGCGGTCGGTCGTACAGACGAACACCTGTGCCTCGAGTCGCGACCGTTGTTGATCGGTTCGGCGTTTCATCTGTTATGGACTCGCCAGGAGGGGGTCGCTCGAGTCGTCAGTCTCGGCAGCCGGTCTCGCACGTCGTCGAAGTCCGTTGAACGTCGCTGCGAGCAACAGCCAGATCGCTGCCTGGCTCAGCGCAGCCAGCGCCTGATACGTCGAGTAGAGCGCGACGGGGAGGTCCGGATGGGTTACAATAGACGGACTGACCAGCGGAACGACGATCACGATCGAGACGATCGGAATCGCGCCGGCAAGTACCCCGAGTGCGCGATGTCGCGGGGCAATCTGCGTGTACCCACTGATCGCTGCCGCCGAGACGAGCGCACCGAGCGCGACGAGCCCGACGTAGATCGCCAACCGAGTCTCGATGCCGTAGAGTTGTTCGGCCCCCGGTGCAGCAGGTGGCAGAGCGAGCCACGGCGTCACCGACACGGTCAGATAGCCAGCGCCGGCAAGAATGTACGACTTGACAGCGTCGCTGCCGGGAAGTGCCGGCTCGAAGAGATACAGCGCGAGGGCGAAGAGACCGCCGAGGAAGATCGCCCAGAGAACGCCACTACCGGCGCTCACGATGGCTGTCGTCGCTTCCGAGACCGTCTGTGAGGATTCGTGAACGTGACCGTGATCATGTCCGTGGCCGTGTTGCTGTTGTGAGTCGTGGATGTACTCGCTGAGCGGGTTCGCCACGACGGCCATGTAGACCCCATATGCGAGCCCAGCGACGACGCCCGCGAGAACGCCACGTTGGAGATAGTCGTAGATCATCAGTGACACGCGATGCCGGCGGCGTGCCGGAAGTTGTGCATCGCGTCGTGTGCGAGCGGTTCCTGTAAGAACACGAGCGTAAACGCGATTCCGGCGGCGAATAGCAGGCCAGCCGCAATCTGTGTCGCAGTCAGTTGAGTGCGTGCGGTTTCGATTCGGGTCGAGACGGTTTCGTTCGTCGTCATAAACTCGACTTTCTCTACTGAAAGTCAGATTGTAAAGGTTGTGGTACATCCCGATTCTCCTACTCACGATGACCGGCCGAACGGCCGATGGCTCGCGTCAGATCGTCCAGAATTTGATATATAGGATCTAATCCGACCTCTTTCGACATGCTTGTTTTGATAATCCGACGATTAGTGGGAATATGCTTCCAGACCGGGCCAACTGCCGGATAACGAAATTGTTTTCCTACGGGTACCGCATGACTCGACTATCAACGAGTTCCATGAATATCCAACAACGGTCACCACGGGGGATGCGCCGTGGCGGCTAATCGAATACTCGTACCGCTGTCGGATACGGTGACCGTCCGACAGACGGTCGGCTACGCGGTCCGCTCCGGCCTCGAGCGCGACGACGACCTCGTCGTCCATCTCGTCGTCGCGCTGCCCCACGAGGCAGACTTACCAGAGAGTCGCCAGCACACGGCGGACGCCGAAGAGCTGCTCTCGAAGGCCGAAAACTGGGTTCGAGAGGACGCTGGCAGTGCGTCGGTGACGACCGAAACGGCGCTGCTGGGAACTGACGAATATCTCTTCGGGCCGCGAGACTTCGCCGACACGTTCAGCGACTACGCACAGCAACACGATATCGACCTGATCGTGCTCGACCCGGAGTACCAACCTGGATCGACGGCCCAGATACTCCAGTCCGTCGAACGCGAACTCGAGGCGGTCGGGTTGGCCTACGACGAGGCACCGGTCGAACGACCGGCCCGTCACCAGCGGTTGGTCGGTGACGTGAGCGAACGCTTCGATCGGTTGTTCGCGATGTTCTGGATCTCCTACGGCTTCTATCTCGTTCTCGGAGATCCGACGTACTGGTTCGATCTCGTTACCGGCGCGGCAGTCGCCGGCATCGTCTCGCTGTCACTTGCGAACGTTACGTTCACGTTCCCGCTCGATCGTGTCCAATCACCGATCCGAGCGATTCGATTCGGACTCTATATCCCCTATCTCATCTGGGAGATCGTCAAGGCCAACATCGCAGTATCAGCCGTTATTCTGCGACCCTCGATGCCCATCGAACCCACGATGACGCGGATCAACACCCGCGTCAGGGGCGGGCTCCCGTTGCTCGCGTTAGCCAACAGCATCACCCTCACACCGGGCACGCTGACGGTCCGAGCCGACGACCAGCGGCTGATCGTCCACACGCTGATCCCGTCCGCCCGCGACGATCTTTTCGATGGCGGCCTCGAGCGGGCCATCAGGTTCGTGTTCTACGGCCGTGAATCGGCGGCGATTCCGACGCCGCGCGAGCGCGGTGACACGGAGATCATCGGAGGTGACGACCAGTGATTCCGAACGGGATGGCCATTGAAGAGGTGTTTATCGCTGCAGCCGCGCTGTTCGTCGTCCTCGCGATCATGATGTTCTACCGTGCTGTCGCGGGACCGACGACGCAGGATCGGCTGCTCGCGGTGAACGTCCTCGGGACGAACACGGTCGTCATCCTCGCCCTCTTAGCGGCGGGCTTGGATCAGGCGTGGTTCCTCGACGTGGCGCTGATCTACGCCCTGTTGAACTTCCTGATGGCGGTTGCCATTTCGAAGTTCACCGTCGAGCGAGGTGGAGTCCTGTGATCGAGACGATCCGATTCTGGGTGGTCGTCGCCCTCCTCGGACTGGGCGTGTTCTTCACGTTCGTCTCGACGGTCGGCGTCATCCGACTGCCGGACATCTACGCGCGGGCCCACACCGCATCCCAGACGGACACGCTCGGAGCAGGTTTCGCACTTGCTGGCGTCGCGGTGGCGTTCGGCTGGCAGCACGCGGCGGTCTACACCGTCTTGCTGCTCTTTTTCGTGTTTATCACGAACCCAACGGCCGCACACGCGATCGCCCGCTCTGCCGCAGAAAGCGGTATCGAGCCGTGGACCAACGACGCCGACGAAGACGGTGATTCACAATGAATCTGTTCGCCCTCACGCTCGTGGTGTTCATCCTCGCGACAGCCGTCGCCACGGCGCTGTTTCGCGACATCCTGTCGGTGATCGTTGTCTTCGGTGCGTACAGTCTCGGGATGGCGATTCTCTATACGTTCCTGCTAGCACCCGACGTCGCCATGACCGAAGCCGCAATTGGAGCCGGCGTCACCACCCTCTTGCTCCTGTTGACGATCGCACGGACGACACGCCCCTCTGCTGACCAACTCAACGAGCGAATTCACATACCGGCAGTCGTCGTCGTCGGTGCGTTCGTGTTGCTGCTGGGAACCACGGTCCTTCCCGAGATGTACCAAGTCGGCATCCAACAGACGCCGGTCTGGCAGCACCCAGAAGTGACTCAACACTACATCCAGCAGACGTACAACGACACGGGCGTCGAAAACGCGGTGACAGCCGTCCTCGCCGCCTATCGTGGCTTCGACACCTTCGGCGAGGCGGTCGTCGTCTTCGCCGCCGGCATCTCGACGCTGCTCGTCTTGAAACGCGAGGTGTTCGCCTAAATGTCCGACTCCTACGACGATACCTACACCGAGAGTCAAGTGATCATGACTGCCGTAAAGATCATCGCACCGTTTACGCTCACCTACGGGCTGTTCATGACCTTCCACGGAGGCGACGCCCCGGGCGGCGGGTTCCAAGGCGGAACGATCGTCGGCGTAACGGTCCTCATGATCGCCTTCGCATTCGGCATCGAACCGACCCGGCGGTGGCTTCGAAATTCGTTCCTCGTCGGCCTCGTCACCGGCGGCGTCGTCATCTTCGGTGCTGTCGGGCTCGGGATGGTCGCCCTTGGCGGGGACTTCCTCGAGTTCTATAAGCTCAAAGACGTATTCCACATCAAACCGAAGTGGGGGCTCGAGGCCGTCGAAATCGGCGGCATCGCGCTGATCGTGTCGGGGGTCATTATTACCCTCTTTTTCGCGATGGCGGCCGGATTTACGCCGGAGCGCCCGAGCGGGACCGGCGGCCACAGCGGCCGGCAGCGCCCGACAGATCGAGAGGTGGGTGACGATGATTGAACTCTTGGCGAGCCGGTATACGTACGTGTTGATGTTCGTACTGCTGGGTATCGGGCTCTACATGGTTATTGCCAGTCAGAACCTCGTCAAGAAGCTGATCGGCGTGAGCCTCTTTCAGACGTCGATCTTCCTGTTTTTCGTCTCGATGGCCTACGTCGAAGGCGGGTCAGCACCGATCGTCCCACCCGAGTCGGACCCCGGAGAGCTGCTGGTTGCGAGTCCGCTCCCACAGGTCATCGTGCTGACTGCCATCGTCGTCGGCATCGCACTGACAGCAGTCGGTCTCGCACTCGTGATACGGATCTACTCGGAGTACGGGACGCTCCGCGAAGATACCCTTCGGGAGGTGCGTGCCGATGAGTAACATCGACCTGCTTCCGGCGCTGCTGATCGTCGCCCCCATCCTCGCGGCGACGCTCCCGATCGCGCTCGGACTGCGGTACGAACGAACGGGCTGGTCGGTCGCTGCGATCACGTCGACCGGGCTGTTCGCCGCCGCGCTCGCCCTCGCCAGCGTCGTCTACACCAGCGGCGAGGTGATTCACACGCTGGGTGGGTATCCCCGAACGTACGGGATCCAACTCGTCGCCGACGAGTTCTCGACGCTGATCGCCCTCCTCATAACCAGTGTCGCTGTCGGCGTCCTCGCGTATACGCGGCGTGGTGGCCCGCGAGGGAACACGTTCTACACCGCCTACTTGCTGTTAGTTGGCGGGCTGCTCGGTATCTCGCTGACCGGCGACGTCTTCAACCTATTCGTCTTCCTCGAGATTACGAGCCTCGCGACCTATGCACTAGTCGCAAGCGGCGACGGCCCCGAGTCGGCAGTCGCCGCGCTGAAGTACCTGATCTTGGGGACCGTCGCCGCGTCGATGTACCTCATCGGCGTCGCCTTCGTCTTCATGGCGACGGGGACGCTCAACATGGTCGAACTCTCGATAGCGATTCCGGCGGCGGAACGACCCGTGCTGATCCAGACCGGCTTTGCGTTCATCGTTGTCGGGTTCGCCGTCAAGGTCGCACAGTGGCCGCTGCACACGTGGCAGCCGAGCGCCTACCAGCAGGCCCCCGACGGCGTGACGCCGCTGATCGCGGCGCTCGTCTCGACCGCCTCCGCGTATGCGTTCGGACGGCTGATCGTCACCGTCTTCGAGGTCGACTACCTCGCCGCCATGCCGAACGCGGCTGCAATCGTCCTCACTATCGGCTGTGTGAGCGTGCTCGCAGGCACGGTTCTGGCCGTAATCCAGACCGAAGTCAAACGCATGCTCGCGTACTCGTCAGTCTCGCAGTTTGGCCTCGTGATTGCGGCCTACGGGGTCGTCATCGCCGGTAACTCCGAAACGGCGCTCACCGGCGCTGTGATTCACCTCGTCGGCCACGGGCTGTTGAAAACCGGCCTCTTCCTCGGTGCAGCCCTCGTCGCAGCCAGCTACGGGGCTCGAACTGTTGACGAGTACGCCGGCTTAGCCACCGACCGGCCGATAATGGCCGGCTTGATGGCCATCCTCCTGTTCTCACTCGTCGGCATCCCGCCGAGCGTCGGCTTCGTCGGCAAGTGGTACATCGCTCTCGGTGCCGTCGAGTCCCAACTCTGGCCCGTCGCCGCCGTGATCTTCCTGAGCACCATGCTCACGCTGGCCTACGCGGCTCGCCTGCTCGAGAAGATGTACTTCACGCCGGCGACCGTGGTCGAACGGCCACACGCACGAGGGCCGGTGGCGACGGACGGCGGTGACGCCGATCGTGACGACGCCAGCACACTGGACTCCGAAGTCGAGACCGACGACGGGAGTGCAGCCGCGGCGCTCCGTGGCGCAGATGCTCGAAACCCCGTCTCGGTCGGGATGATCGCCATCGTCGTCGTCGTTGCGCTCGGCGCTGTCGCGCTCGGTTTCGCGGGCGGGGCGATCGCCGAACTGCTCGAGCCGTTCCTCACTGAGGTGATTAACTAATGGTTGCAGATATCCGACCGCTCGCTGCCGTGTTGGTGTCGGCGGTCGCCATCGTCCTCATCATCGCGTCGCATCGCCGTCCGAACCTCCGAGAGAGCTGGTCCGTCGTGGCCGCCCTCGCGAAGTTCGGAATCATCGTCAGCATGCTCCCCGCAGTCATCAACGGGACCGTCTTCGAGTGGAGCCTCTACGAGAGTACCGGGATCCAGTTCCTCGAGGGCATCGACTTCGCCCTGCGGGCCGATCCGCTGGGGATCTTCTTCGCCCTGCTCGCGAGTTTCCTGTGGATCTTCACGTCGTTCTACGCCACGGGCTACATGCGCGGGCTCGACGAGCACGCCCAGACCCGGTTTTTCGCGTCGTTTGCGGCCAGCCTCTCGACCGCCGTCGGGATCGCCTTCGCGGCGAACCTCGTGACGATCTTCGTCTTCTACGAACTGCTCTCGCTGGTCACCTATCCGCTGGTCGCGCACAACGAGGACGACGAGGCCCGCATCGCTGGCCGAAAGTACCTCACCTACACGTTCTTCGGGGGTGGCGTCTTCCTGCTCGCCGGCACGGCGATGGTCTACTGGTTGACCAGTCTGGTCGAAGGCGGGCCGACGCTGGCCTTCGAAGCGGGCGGCATGGAGGCACTCGCCGCGGCCGCACAGGCAGAACCGGTCTACGCACAGGCCGCGTTCTTCCTGCTGATCGCCGGCTTCGGCGTCAAGGCCGCGCTGATGCCGCTTCACTCCTGGCTCGCCGACGCGATGGTCGCGCCGACGCCGGTGTCCGGATTGCTCCACGCGGTGGCAGTCGTCAAGTCCGGTGCCTTCGGCGTCGCGCGGGTCATCCTCGAGGTCTACGGTCCCGGCCTGATCCACGACCTCCCGCTTTCCGTTCCGGGAATCGGCGAGGTCGGGTTGAACATCCCCGTCGCGATCGTCGCCGCGTTCACGCTGACTGCGGCGAGTATCATCGCGATGCGGAAAGACCACCTCAAGCGCCGGCTAGCCTACTCGACGACGGCGCAGCTTTCCTATATCGTGCTCGGGCTCTCGATGCTTCACCCCTATGCGATCGTCGGAGCGTTGTTCCACATTCCCGCACACGCATTCGCGAAGCTCACCCTGTTCTTCTGTGCCGGCGCGATCCACGTCGAAACCCACACCGACTACATCAGCGAGATGGCCGGCATCGGCAAGCGGATGCCGCTGACGATGACCGCCTTTACCGTCGGTGCGGCCGGGATGGCCGGCCTGCCGCCGATCGCCGGCTTCGTCAGCAAGTTCTACATGCTGATCGGTGCCGGCGACGTCGGCGGCAGCTACTGGCTGTTCGCTGCCGCGCTGTTGCTCTCGGCCGTGCTCAACGTCGGCTACCTCTGGCCGGTCGTCTACACCGCCTTCTTCGAAAGCGAGGACCGACACGACGCCAAACCGTTGCTCGAGTTCCCTCGTGGGGGGCTGGTGCAATCCTACAGTACCGGATCGGACGACGACCACGTCGCCACGGACGGTGGAGAGCGAGCCAACGGCACCGAGACAACTGACACAACGGAGACGGACGACTCGGACGAAGCGTTCGAGTACGCCGTCGACAAGTACCCGAGCGATCACACGGTTCCAGACGACGTCGACACCGACGATCACGGCGAGCACGTCAGTAGCGTCGACCACCACGGGAACCACGACGATCACCTCACCGGCGGTCCGCCGGCCGCCGGCTGGCAACGCCACTCACCGTTCACCGAGAGCACATGGCTGATGCTCGCCCCGATCGCCGTGATCGCGACTGGAGCGGTCGTCCTCGGGATCGGCCCTGACTACGCGGTCTTCCTCGATCTGGCGACCCAGATCGTCGAGGGCGTCTTCGGAATGTCGTTCGAGGAGTTAGGTGACGTTCCGTTCGACGAACTCATGACGGAGGTGACAGAATAATGGAACTCGATATCTTGTCCGTGGCCTACCCGCCGCTTATCATCCTTGCGGCAGCACTGCTCGTACTCGTCCTCCCGCGACTCGCGGGCTTCGCCGTCGGCGCACTCAGTCTCGCGGCCGTTCTAGCGATATCACTGCTCGCACCGGAGGGCCAGCACTTAGCCGGCACCTTCCTCGGGTTCGAGGTCGTCCCGTACTACGTCGACGATTTCTCCCGCATGATCGGACTCGGACTCGGCTTCCTCGGGATCTGTAGCGTTATCTACGCCTACTCGAGCGACGCCAGCGAGACGCTGACGGCCTTTGCACTCGCCTACGTCGCCTCCTCGATCGGGGCGGCCTTCGCCGGCGACTGGCTCGTGCTCCTGTTCATGTGGGAGCTGATGGCGGTGACCAGCACGCTCGTGGTCTGGCACTACGGCGGCGAGGCGGTCCGGGCCGGCTTCCGGTACGCGATCTTCCACGGAACCGGCGGCGTGCTCGTGATGATGGCAGTCGCGGTCCACTACGTTCAGACTGGGACGTTCATCTACACCGAAGCCGGCATCGCCGACGGCATTCCGGCGCTGCTCGCCGTGCTCGGGATGGGCGTCAACGTCGCTTTCATCGGCTTCCACACCTGGCTGCCCGATACTTACCCGCGGCCCCACATCGCGGCGTCGGTGTTCCTCTCGGTCTATACGACGAAGACGAGCGCGTTCGTCCTCTACCGGGCGTTCCCGCTCGAGGGAACGCACGATCTCTCGATCTACGTCGCCTACATGGGTGGCCTGATGGCCGTCTACGGGGCGACGTTCGCCCTGCTGCAACACGACATGCGGGCGCTGCTGTCGTATCACATCCAGGCCCAACTCGGCTACATCGTCGCCGCAATCGGGATCGGCACACCCCTCGCGACTGCCGGCGCGATGAGCCACCTGTTCAACAACATCCTGTTCAAGAGTCTGCTGTTCATGGCCGTCGGGGTCGTGATCTACCGCACCGGGGAAGAAGACCTATACAAACTGGGCGGTCTCTGGCGAGAGATGCCGCTGACAGCCGTCGGGTTCGGCCTCGGCGCGCTTTCGATCACGGCGATTCCGGGCTTCAACGGCTACGTGAGCAAAGGCATGATCTTCGACGCCGCCGATCCGGGCTACTACGGCCAGCCCGAGTACCAGGCGCTGTACTACCTGCTCTGGCTCGGCGCGATCGGGACGCTGCTCTCGTTCATCAAACTCGGCTACTACGTCTTCTTCCACGGCGAGAGCGATATCGAGGTCGCCGACGCCAAACCCGGACAGACGGTCGCGATGCTCGGCCTCGGCGGTGCCTGTCTCCTCTTCGGCGTCTGGTGGCAGGGACTGGCCGACCTCGCGCCGACGATCCACGGGAGCGACTTCGCGTTCTCCTACTATGGCGGCGAGAGTCACCTCCACCCCTACAGCTTGAGCCACCTCGAGACGGCCGGCATCCTGACCGGGGTCGCAGCCGTCACCTTCGTCGTCGTCCGGAAGCCGCTGTCGAAACTCGATCTCGGCGATCCGGCGATGGTCGTCTACCCCGCGACCTACTACGTTAGCCGCTGGACGATGCTCGCGGTGACGGAGACGTACGCCGCCGTCGACGCGGCAGTCGTCGGTGCTGTCAAACGCTGCTACTGGGTCGGGAACAACCCCGTCCTCGCCGTCGACGCCGCCGCCCGACGGCTTCCGATGGTCGATGTCGAGGACCGCCAGCCAACGGACGGCGGCCGCCCATCGACGATCCATCTCCGAACGAGCATCGGCACGACCGTCCTACTGTTGACGCTCCTCCTGACGATCGTGCTCTGGTTGCTGCTCTAAGCGCCGACCGTTTTCCGAGTCCACTCCGTTCTCGAGTTCTTCCCGAGCGACGCCAGACGAGACTCCGACATAATAAGCGCTGCTAGCTGTTTTCCGACCGCTCGTCGCGCCCGCTCGAGTCGACGTCGACGACCGGCGGATACACTTCCGGAACGGCGAGCGTGCCCTCGAGCGGCGACGTTCGCAACGCCGGTTTCGAGGCGGTCGCGTCGCGGCGGTAGCTGTCATCGTGGTCGCCACGGACGCCGCGTGGCGTCAAGTAGTTCCCATCGACGTCGACGTTAGCCTCTTTGCAGAGTCGCTTGAGGACCGAGCGTGCGCCTTCGGTGGTTATCGCCGGCGGCGAAATCGATCGGTCACGGGCGAGTTGGCTCGCCGTGGTGTTCGAACACAGCGTTTCGATCTCTTCGTCGTCGTAGCCGCGCTCTGCCAACACGGTCTTGACGCGGCGGGCGATCGAGGGTGCGTGACGGGTTGGAAACAGCGGCCAGTCGTTACTCGGCGGGTCGAGAACGACCCTGTACCGCCGCAGCGGCGTCCGAGCCGGGCCGGGCAGCGGCACGTCCTCAAGACGCTGGGATTTGCCGAGGACGCGGATCGTCCCTGTATAGAAGTCGACGTCGTCCCACGTTGCCCCGTTCCGGCGCTCGTCGTCAGGTACGCTGAACAGTTCGGAGCCCCGCACGCTCGAGTGAGCGAGCAGCGCAACAATCGCGTACTCTCGCAACCGATTGCACCGCTCGTCGCGGTGATCGGAGTCCATTGATACCTCGAGTGTCCGTTCTTGAACGTACGTCTGGAGTCGTCGACGCTGTCTCGATGTCCAGTACTCGCTGTCCGGTCGGTCGTCCGGAATCGGGAGCGCGGCTTCGGCCTCGTCGTCGACAGCCGGGTTCGCCTCGAGAATGCCGCCGCGAACGCACCACGAGAGAAACGCGCGAACGACCGCGTAGTAGGTCCCGGCGGTCGAGGCCGTGTACTCGCCGCGTTCGACTCGAGCGTGAAGTTCGGTCGCGTAGGCGCGCATGTGTTCGACCTCGAGTGAGAACAACGAACGGCGGTCGTGTTCGGCCTCGAGCCAGTCGGCCCACCGTCGCAGAATCGATTCGGCGTTGGACGCGTACGTCCCTGCACCCGAGCCGTCGGGGTCGCCGACGGCTTTCCGCTGGAGATACGCGTCGACCGCATCGACGACGGCGACGTCCGTCTCTGAATCGGTCACGGTTCGATCACCCTGCCGTTCGTGCCGGCGTCGACGCCGCTGATCATCTACTCGTACGGTACTGGTCCAGCACCCTAAATCTGTGTTTCGGAATTTCGACCCCGGAAAGAAACCGCGTCCGGATTCGCCCCTCAGACCGGACGGGAACTCTCCAATCTCCAACAATGTCATACCGATCTAACGGTTCTTCATCGGCTGCTGTCGATGAGCAGTTATTCGGGAGGAAATGGTATGGAGAGTGTCGCACGCGTCGGCACTGACGTGAAAGCGGCAATTCAGTGGAGGAAGAAAGATCAGAATACGTAACTAAGAGTTAACACGTTTTGCGTCCATCTAGTGATAGACAGCGGACACGCTCTCGGACGACACATGACGATCGATACCGCCTCCACAGGAACACGACTGCGGTATCCACACCGTGATAACGCCGACGGACTCCGTCGAGTCGCTAGGACGGCACCCGAAAACCGTTTCGAGATGATCGACTCGTGAAGTTTCTCGAGGTGTTGCCGCTGGTGTTCGTGATGATCGCGGGGCCACAGATTCTGAGTGCCATCTTCCTCGCGACGAGCGAAAACTGGCGACGAAACTCCGCCGCGTTCGTCGGGGGGGCGGCCATCTCGATCACCCTCGTCGTCACGATCGCGTTTAGTTTCGGCATCGGTGCGGTCGGTCAGGGTGCGTCACACACGACGCTCAGCGCGATCGTCGTCGTCGCGCTCTCGTTTGCGATGATACATACCTACCGAACGAGAGCCGAATCGGAGCCGCCGCGGTGGATGGGGACACTCGAGAGCGCAACGCCGCGATTTTCGTTCCGACTCGGCTTTCTGCTCATGGGATTTTTTCCGACAGACATCCTCACGTCGACTGCTGTCGGCTCCTATCTGGCGGCTCGCGGTGCCTCGCTGACGGAGGCGATCCCGTTTATTGGACTGACGCTCCTGATTTTGGCGCTCCCGTCGTTGATTTTAGCTGCGTTCGGTGAACGGGCGGAAATCGCGCTTCCGAAAGCCCGCGAGTGGATGAACGCGAACGCATGGCTCGTCAACGAAATCGTCCTCCTCTTGTTTATCGGAATGGCACTCAACAACCTCCTTGGCTAAGACTCGACCGGCGACGACCGCAGTTAGGTCCCAGTCCTCGAGTGACGGACGTATCCTCAGCCATCCAGTCTGAACGATTGTACTCTCCGAGAATCCTGAGAAGAGCGTTATCATGTCTGGCAGCGTAGTAGACGATTGGTCATGAAACTACATTGGATAGCAATCGTAACCGGATTCGTCGTCGCGTTCGTCCTCGCCGTCATCAGCGGACTCCTGATCGCGGGAACGGACGCCGCGACGCTTGTAGCATCGTGGGCGATGATCGGTATCGTCGGTGGCCTCGTCGCCGGCCACATGGCCGGCGGTACGGTGGGCACCGGGGCCGTCCACGGTGGCATCGCGACCGTTCTCGGATCGCTCATCACGTTGGCAGTCGTGACGTTTACCACACTGCTCTTCGCGGGCGTCGTCGCGACGTTTGGCGTGCTCGCCGTCGGCCTGCTGCTGCTCGCGTTCTACGCGATTCCCGGTGCGCTCGGTGGCGCGATCGGCTCGTGGGCGAAGGGCCGTCGGGCTGCCCGGAAGACAACCGGGGCCCGCGCCTAAAATATTGCCCGGCGTTTCTCGTCCGCGCCAGAGGTTTGTATAGCAGTATAAAATTTACAGATGTCGTGATTTTCGAACGTGCAAGACAGCACCCTCGAGCGAACGGGATTCGGCAATCCAGCGACGCACAGATGGTACTTTGAATTAGTCCAGTAATTACAAGTACATGGTTTGACCGTGACGCCGTCGGGTCATCGACGCCACTGCAGTCGAGCGATTTCGGGCTGACCGAGAAAACCCACGGGAGCGGGGCGCTCAGGACGGGTGCTGGTGGCTAACCTTTTCGCCGATCTGTCCGGGGACCGGCGTCCCACACTGCTTGCACTTCCAGCGTCGCGTCGTGAGACCGGACTCTTTCTCGAGGTCCTGTTTGAACTCCACCAGCGCACCGCAGGTGCATCGATAAGTCGTCCGGGCCATATACGACAGACGGGCGAGCTGGTGGTAAATGGTGTGCCAGCGACGGCTACCTCGGGCACAACGACTACAACCGTGTGATCCGTGGGTGGAGCCAATGACTGCGACGCCGCATCGAATTCCGGTCGCCAACGGTGAGTCCGTCGCTGCGGTTCACCACGAGGCACCCGGCGACGACTGGCTCGTGTTCTGTCATGGCTTTCTGAGCGACAAACAGGGGAGCTACGAGCACCGCTGTCAGCGAGCCGTCGAGCAAGGGTACAACGCCGTACGGTTCGATTTTCGCGGCTGTGGCGACGCTGACGGGCGGTTCGTCGACCAGACACTCAGCGCCAAACTCGAGGATATCTACGCCATCGTCGACTATTTCGACCCTGACTCGTACGCGGTTTTCGGCTCGAGTTTCGGCGGGAAAGTCGCGTTCCACGCGACGGCACAGGATCCGCGGGTCGACGCCGTCGTGACGCGAGCGCCCGTCACGTACAACCGTGCGTTCGAGGGGTATCGAACGACCGTCGAACGCGACGGCGAGTGTCAGTTCGAAACCGGCGATCGAATCGATCATCGGTTTTTCGACGATCTCGAGACACACCCGTTCGCCGACGTCGAAGCGTCACTCGACGTGCCGGTTGCGATCTTTCACGGGCGAGAAGACGAGTCCGTCGACGTCACCGACAGCCTCGAGGCAACTGCTCGACTCGAGACGGACGTCCTGCTCGAGACGTTCGCGACCGAAGGCCATCGGTTTTCGAGGGTGGCCGAAGCTCGACTTCTCGAACGGCTGTTTCACTGGCTCGAACAGTGACGATCGTCTACTCAGTGTGTTGTGTCTGTGCGTGGACTCGAAGGCACTGCTATCCAATAAATCATATTTCGATATATAATATACAGACCAGTGCCGAACGTGAACCAGTCGCGATGCGTGGCCATCCGGAGCCGACCGATACAGCCGCGATCAGAAAGCCAAAACCGGATTTTCTCGTTCAGAAAAACCGGACCGTTTTTCATAGCGATGCCGGAACGATGAGACAGCAGTGAGTGAGGAGACTGATCTATCGACTGTACTCGCCATACTCGACGACGAGTATGCGCGCGAAATCCTCACCAATACGAGTATCGAACCAATGTCAGCCAGTACCCTGAGCGAGCGGTGTGATGCGTCCCTGCCAACGATCTATCGGCGACTCGAGCGCCTCGAGGAATGTCATCTCGTCACCGAAGAAACGGAGCTCGCACCCGACGGTAATCATTTCAGCGTCTACAGCGCGAACCTCGATCGGCTCGAACTCTCCCTCGAAGACGGCTCGTTCGCCCTCGAGCTAACGTATCGGGACGAGGACGTCGCCGACAAGTTCACCCGGCTGTGGGAGGGGATGCGATGAGCCAGCACGTCGTCCGGATCGACGAAGCGCCACTGTTCGAACTGTTGACCGTCGCAAGCCTCTTTCTGGTGGCCCTGTTCGGAACCGTCATCGCCTACCAGGCCTACCGCGGCTATCGACGGAACGACGCTCGATCGATGCTGTATCTAGCTGTCGGCTTGCTTCTGTTGACACTCTGTCCGTTCTTGATCAACGTGACGGTCACGACGGTGTTCAGCCCGAGACAGCTCGTGACGGCGTTTCTCGAGAACGTGAGCCGCCTCGTCGGGTTGGTAGCGATCATGTACTCACTGTACGGCCACCACTAACACAGTCTGCTGAATCAGGGTCTGGATCGAACGAAGCCGTCAACGTGTCGTGTCTCTGGGCCGGTTCTCGAGTTCGAGTGCCAAAGACGAAATCAGTACACGGGTCCGTGGGCCGAAGCGAGCGTGCAGGGACCAACTGCGGGCCCGGGAGCCGAGTGGAACGGCCGCAGGTGGGAATGCGGCCGCCCGTGGGCAGAAGGGCGAGATAACCGATGGGGACTCAGATTCGGGTGGCCACGCCGTGCGGGGTTGGCTGCGCGTCCCCAGACGCTGCTTTCGGCTGTCACCTAATAGTGCTGGGAGCGCATTTTCTGGCTCGGAAAATCCAGCCCGAAAGCCAGACTGACTCGCCGGGTCGTAAGCGCACTCGAAGCAATCAGCCGCCGATCGCAGCACCCACAGCTTCTTTGAAGCACCGTTCGAGGAGTCGGTATGCACTATCTCGTCGGTACTGCGTCCGTCCACACGACGGCAGCGATCTGTGACTACCTCGAGACGCGAGCGACGGCTGCAGACACGGTGACGGTCGTCGCCGTCGTCCCCCCGTCAGATGCGACGGCACACCGAGACGCCACGGAGGCGTTGAACGTCGCTCGCGTCAGGCTTGGAACAGTCGACACGGTGCGGACGGAGTGTTACGAAGACGACGGCGAACCCGCCGAGAGGCTGCTCGAGGCGGCGACGACCGTCGATGCCGACGAACTCGTCATCGCGGCTGTCGACGGCCTGCCCGATGGGTCACCGACGGTTGGCTCGAGTGCACAGGCGGTACTCGAGGAAGCGACGCTGCCAGTGGTCGTCGTTCCAAGCCCGACACTGTGATCAGCCACGTGATAGCATCGGCGAACGACAGATCGACTATTCGACGACGAGAACGGACGTCGGAGCCGCTCTCGAGACCTGTTCGGAGACGCTCTTCCGGAAGAACCGCTCGATACCGCGGTTGCGCCCCATCACGATCAGATCGACGTCGTGCTCGGCGGCGTAGTCGAGGATCGCCTGATGGCGAAGCCCGTGGGTAACCGTCGTTCGAACGTCGTCGATCCCGGCGTCCGCCGCCTGCGTTGCGACGTGGTCGACGGCTCGCTCCCCGATCGGCTCGAGGTCCTCGAAATCCATTCCGGGAGCGATTTCGGCGGAGTTGATGACGTACAATGCGTGGACGGACGCATCGTGAACGCGTGCGAGTTCGATCGCCTCCTCGATCGCTCGCTCGGTGTTGGGTCGACCGTCGGTCGGGACCAGAATCGTGTCGTACATCGAGTCGTGCTTTGACGACGACCGAGAAAAACGTCCCGTCCACGTCACTGGCAGTTCAGCGCATCGAGACGCCGTCGGTCGATACGAGACGGTCCTCCGAGCAACCGCTCGAACTCGAACGCTGGAGACAGTCTGTGGAACGAACAAACCGTCACTTAATATCAGTTCAGCACAAAGAGACAGTCGGATGAGTGGGGACCAGGATCGATTCAACGGTGACGCAAGGATTTTGCACCAAAAGGCGGTTCGAACACCGCTTCCCGATCTTGAGGCCGAGCGAGTGTTTCACGAAAACATGATGACCGTTGCTGAGGGTCGAGAGCGGAAGGCAGAGCTCCTCGCTGACCCGGACGTGCCGCTGTTGCAAGCCTACGAGATGGAGTTCGAACGCGTCGCCGAGAGTTTTAAACGCCGCCTTCGTCGTATCGCTGGCGAGAATTACGAAGACGTTGCGATGGCGTACTTCCGAGGCAAACGAGACGATCGCATCGGAGAGTTGAGTTCGTACTATTTCGAGGCGCTTTGGCGGATCCAACAGCGGACGACCGTTACGGACATGATCTTCTTCCCGCTTATTTTGCGCTATCCCGATAGCTTCACGATGAACGTTCGGTTCGCCACTGGTTACACCACACCGGAATCAGTCCGCTACGAGTCGCCGGAGCATCTCGTCGAGGAGTTCGCGGACGAACACAAACAAACGTACTACGAAGAAAGCAGCTACTCACAACAGGAAGCAGCGGCGTATCTCAAAGAGACGGCACAGATTATCCGCGAGGAGTTCCCCGACCCCGATACCACCCCGTTCGACGAGCGCAAATACGGCGGCATCGTCTCGGCCGGCGGACGGAGAGGAACGACGTTCTCGTCGCTGCTCGAGCGCGTCGAACCGGACCGGGAACGATTCGACACGCCGGTCACCGAGCCGACGTTAGTCGACGCAGGTGAGGAGGCGAGACGAACGGAGCGGGAACTGCTCTGTGGCGGCGAAGTCGTCCTTTGACGGTGCTTCCAACCGGCGACGCAGACAGTCGCCACTGAAAATCAATGCACACCAGCTCGTGCAGCTGTCGTGCGATCAGTGTGTCTGTGAGAGTCGGGTCGAGTGGTATAACCACGACCGTAGCCGGCAGCCGAACACGTTGTTGGTTCCGTGGTGCTACTCCACCGTTGCTATCGAGACCATCAACCTACTGCTCGGCCGGGAACGTGGACACAGGTCCCACCGAAGTCTATATGTTTCCATTCAACTATATTACACGTGTGCACACCAGCGAACGATCCGACACTCGTCTCCGCCAGTACGTGAGCCCGTGAGTCGAGACGGTACCGTAACACGGCGATCGGTACTCGCAGGCATCGGAGCCACAGGTGCGGCAGCAGTTGTCCCTCGAGTGGCGAACGCACAGGAAGGCACGGAGCCGACAGACGAAGCGACCCGGCCGCTTGCAGACTCCGATGCGTTCGAGGCGTTTCTCGACGGCGTAATGGAAACACACCTCGAGACCTACGACATTGCTGGCGCGACGGTCGCCGTCGTCGACGGCGACGACGAGTTCGCGAAGGGGTACGGCTACGCCGATCTCGAGGCGGAAACGCCGGTCGATGCAGCGGAAACGCTCTTTCGGACCGGGTCGGTGTCGAAGCTGTTCACCTGGACTGTCGCCATGCAGGCAGTCGAGCGAGGCGCGCTCGCGATCGACGAAGACGTCGGCGCGACGCTCAAGGCAGTCGAGCTCCCCGAGACGTACGACGAGCCGATCACGCTCGAGCACCTCGCGACGCACACCCCCGGCTTCGAGGAACGCGTTCGAGGCACGTTCGTTCGCAACGAGTCGGAGCTACAGCCGCTCGAGGAGATGCTTCAGACGGAACAGCCGTCACGGGTGCGGCCGCCGGGGGAGTTCGCGGCCTACTCGAACTACGGCTCGGCGCTCGCCGGCCAGTTGGTCGCCGAGACCGCTGGTTCGTCGTTCGAGACGGTCGCTGAGGACGGGATCTTCGAGCCGCTCTCGATGGAACGAAGCACGTTCGCCCAGCCGGTTTCCGAGACGTTCGCGGGCGACCTCTCGAAAGGGTACAAGATCGGTGGTAACGACCCAATCGAGGGCGAGTTCGAGTACGTCGGCATTCCGCCGGCGGGCGCGATGAGCGCCACGGCAACCGACATGGCGTCGTTTGTGCGGGCGTTCCTCCAAGACGGTTCGGTCGACGACGGGCAGATTCTCGAGTCGGAGACGGTCGACGAGATGCACCGTCGACGATTCGGCCACGACGAGCGACTCAACGGGATCGCCTTCGGCTTCTACGAAATGAGCAGAAACGGCGTCCGTGTGCTCGGCCACGGCGGCGACACTGAACTCTTTCACAGCCTCCTGTTTCTGGTTCCCGACCACGATGTGGGCGTGTTCGTCTCCTACAACAGCGTCGGCGGCCTCAAGGCGAGACCAGAGTTCGTCGACGCGTTCTTCGATCGGTACGTCCCGCAGTCGGAGGCAGAGACGCCCACGCCGAACGGATCGCCCGAGCGTGCGGACACGATCACCGGCACGTATCGCTCGAACCGGATCCCGTACACGACTTCCGAGAAGTTCACCGGGTTTCCCTCGACAATCACCGTCTCGGTCGACGGTGAGGGGCGACTCGTCACCGAACCACTCGGCGGAGAGGCGACGCAGTGGGTCGAAGTCGAACCGCTCCTGTTCGAGGACGTCGACGGCGCGGACCGACTCGCGTTCCGCGATGACGACGGCGAGATCACGCACCTCTTTCTCGACAGCACGCCAGTCACGGCGTTCGAGCGACTCTCGAGACGCGAATCGCCGGGCGTCCAACTCGGTCTGCTCGCGGTCTCGCTGCTGGTCTTGCTGACTGCGGCGGTCGGCTGGCCGCTGGCTGCGGGCTGGCGACGGTATCGGGGAACGACGTCCTCGCTCGAAGGACTCAACTCGCCGCTCCGGTATGCTCGCTGGGTTGCGGGTGCGACCAGCGTGGCGTTTCTCGCCTTCGCCGTCGCGTTCGCGGCCATCCTCGCGATCGATCCCACCTGGCTCCTACTCGGCGATCCGCTCCGATTCCGCCTGCTGCTCGCCGTGTCGCTGCTCGGGGCGATCGGTACGGTCTTGACGGTCGGACTGACCGCTTGGGTGTGGTACGACCGGCAGTGGGGACTGCCAGCACGGCTTCACTACACGACCGTCGCCGTCGCCGGCGCCGTCCTCTGCTGGGTGCTCGCCTACTGGAACCTGCTATGGTACCAGCCGTAGCCTCTCGCGGTACCTTATCGCCGCGTGTCGCGCGGTCGAACCGATACGCCGAAAGCACTCGCGGGTGACGTCTCGAGCGAATGACGCGGACGATCCTGATCGCCGGAACTGCGAGCCACGTCGGCAAGTCGACGGTCGCGGCCGGCCTCTGTCGAGAACTCGCCGATCGAGGCCACTCGGTCGCCCCATTTAAAGCACAGAACATGAGTAACAACGCCCGCGTCGTCGTCCAGCCCGAGGCTATCGCGGACGACAGCAGCGGCCACGCGGACGGCTCGAGCACCGACCAGTGGGGCGAGATCGGCGTCTCCCAGTTCGTGCAGGCGCGAGCGGCACGGTTGACTCCGACGACCGACTGCAATCCGGTGTTACTCAAACCCCGCGGCGACGGCGAGAGCCAACTCGTCGTCCAGGGTCGAGCCCGCGAGCACGTTCCCGCGGGCGCGTACTACGATGAGTACTGGGACGAGGCACGCGCCGCAGCCGAGGCGTCCTACCGACGACTCGCAGCCGAGCACGACATCGTTATCGCCGAGGGTGCCGGCAGCATCGCCGAGATCAACCTGCACGACCGCGATCTGGCGAACGTCGAGACTGCCCGGTTCGCCGACGCCGACATCCTCCTGCTGGTCGACATCGAGCGCGGCGGGGCCTTCGCCAGTCTCTACGGGACGATCGAACTGCTGCCCGACGCGCTGCGAGAGCGCATTGCAGGGGCGATCATCACCAAATTCCGGGGCGATCCGACGCTGCTCGAGCCCGGAATCGAGAAAATCGAATCGAAGACCGGCGTTCCCATCCTTGGCGTGCTTCCATACGACGACCCCGGCCTCCCCGAGGAGGACAGCGTTGGGCTGCCGTCGACGAGCGAACGCGGCGTAGTAGGCGACGACGACGGCGTTCCCGACGACCAGCGGATCACGGTCGCCGTCCCGCGGCTCCCTCGCATCTCGAACGCGACAGACCTCGAGGCGCTGGCTGGCGAGCCGGGCGTCTCGGTCGTCTTCGTACCCATCGAAGCCGACCCGACGAGCGACGACGGAGCCTCGGCGGACGATCCGCTCAAGGCCGTCGACGCGGACGCAGTCGTGTTACCGGGAACGAAAAACACCGTCGACGACCTGCTCGCGCTCCACGAGGCCAACTTCGGCGACGCACTCGCCGCGTTCGACGGGCCAATCGTCGGCATCTGTGGCGGCTACCAGCTACTAGGCGAGCGGATCACGAACGCTTCCCTCGAGGGAACCGGCGGGGACGACAGCGTCGACGGACTGGGACTGTTACCCGTCGAGACGCGGTTCGAAGGCTCGAAGCACGTCGAACAAACGACGGTATCAGTCGATGGATCGGCGTCGCCGTTGCTCGCGGGCGCAGACGGCCCCGCCTCGGGCTACGAAATCCACGCCGGGCGAACGCAAGCGCTCGAGACCGTCTGCCGACCACTAGGTGAATCGAGCGCGGCTCAGGGACGACTTTTGGGGACGTATCTGCACGGGCTGTTCGACAACGAATCGGTTCGAACGGCGTTTCTCGAGGCCGTCGCTGCGGACGCGGGTGTGAACTGGCCGCTCGGGCGCGGGGCCGAATGTGAGGTGAAATCTGACGACGAGTCCGACACAACGAGCGCTGGCACGACGCCGTACGACCGCGCCGCGACACTGGTCCGCGAACACGTCGACCTCGAGGCGCTTGGCGGTCCGTTCGAATCGAACGGCGAACAGAGTAATCGATAGCGCGCAGTCACACGAGACGGCTACGCGGGCTGTTGTCGATAGGTTCCGAGCAGTTCCTCGAGGATGATACACTCCTGGTCGGTCGGATCGTAGTGGGTGTCGATGAACCGTTCTGCGGATTCGAAATCCCCGCGAAGGCCGTGTTTCCGGACCGTGATCACGGCGTCGAGAAAGAAGGTTCCACCGTCGGCACCTAGGGCTTTGGCGTGGTCTTCCTCGGTAATGTCGAGTTCGGATTTGATCTCCTCGAAGTTGAACGTCTTCACGTCGTGATCGCCGTTGATCAGCGTGAGGACATACTCCGCGGAGAAGCGGTAGAACTCGGATTTGCTCTCGAACATACCGTCGTCGACGAGGGTATCGATCTCTTCGACGACCTCGTCGGGATATCTGACGGTATCTTTCGCCATATCGTCATACTGCTTGCTGCGAGTACATTATTGTTTCGAAGAGTTGTCATTCCTAATACGTGTTCGTCGGCCGATTCCGACGGAATCCGGAACTCGTTGCTAGACACGGCGGCACTTACTGACTTCACAGGCTCTCGCCGCATGAACGCCTGAATACGCTGTAGAAGGCCTCCAACGCGTTTTATCGTCGTCGTGACGGAACGAACCAGATTGTAGCAACTACCTGCAAATTTATTATTTATCGTGCGCAAGTAGAGCGCGCAATGGTAAACGAAGACGAACTCCGCGAGCAGATGATCGACGCGTTCGAAGGAGCCGACTATCCGATCTCGAGTCCGATGGACCTCGTGCCGGCGCTGCCGAACGGCCCCGGAACGAAGTTCGAGTCCGGCGACTTCTCGGTGACGGCAATGGAACTGAACACGAAAACCTCCGGTGGTGACTTCCCGTACGACGATCCCGAGACGTTCGTCGACGACATCATCGCAGACCTCAAAGAGCAGGGCGAGCTGTAGTCCGGTTCGCCACCCGCGGACAGACTGACCGTCGACAACCCGATCGCCGCACTGCTTCGTTCCGACGTACCACCGATCGCAAGCTACCGCCACACAGTGTACACATTCTACACAGTGTAAACATTTCACACCTTCTAAACAGTTCGTGCAGTGCGATCGGACGCTGCGATAGACTCCCGTCGATGGAGCAACCGTGACGGCCGAATCGATTGATCAGTAGTCTTTTGGTCCGTCATTGTGTTGGTTTCGAGAGACGCAGCCGACTAATTACGATTGGCAACCACGCCAGTTTGGATTATTCCATGCCTGATGAGAACCGCCCTGGATCGATCCTCCACGTGACGACGACCGACTCGAGCGACCTCGAGAGACGACTCCGGGAGGCGACGTCGCTCGACGTTCGATCGGTTCCACCGGAGACCGTTGAGGTCATGGTCGGCTCCGATTTCGAACCGACGACCGAAACCGAGACCGAACGAGCACCCACACAGCCCGTCGGCCTCGTTATCGAACTCGAGTGTCCAGACCAAACGACCGCGGTTCTCGAGCACGTCGACACGGCGTTTCCGGCGATATCGACGGTCGTGGCGCCCCCGTCCGGGAGCGAAGCCCTCGCAGTCGCTGCGCTACGGGGAAACGCAGACGACTACGTTACCGCCGACCGCGATTCGGAGGCCGTCGAACGGATCGCCGAGACGATCACCGCGAATCTCCCTGTCGACGGGGCGACCGAACGGACGGATCGAAAGTACCACCACATCCTCGCGAACGAACTGCCCGACGAGGCGTTCGTCATCGCCGACGATGGGACCTACCTCAAATCGAAGGTCCGCCCGGGCACGGCCGACCGCTACTCGGTCTCGGCCGACGAGTTGACCGGGCATCGGCTCAGAGACGTGTATCCGGACGAGACCGCGACGAAGTTGGAAGGCTGCATCGACGAAACGCTGGCGACCGGTGACATCCAGTCGATCGAGTACACTGTCGAGGCGACCGACGGCCGAAGACGATACGAGGGACGGGTCGTCCCGATCGACGAAGCGATCGAGGACCGACGCGCCGTCGTCTGGCTCGCACGGGATATCACCGAACGGGCCAGACGCGAGCGCAGACTGCGCTCGCGACAGAACCAACTCGAGACGCTCAACAGGATCAACGCGGTCGTCAGCCAAGTGATCGAAACGCTGGTCGAAGCCCATTCGAGAGACGCGATCGAACACGAAGTCTGTGCCCAACTCGTCGACTCGGAGCTCTACTGTGGCACCTGGATCGCCGAACGAACGGGTGAGGGGACGCTCGCGTACCGAACCGGCGCTGGCAGTGCCGAAACGTATCTCGAGTGTGTCACCGACCCAGACATCGATCAGGGATGGCTGGCACGTCGTGCCGTCCAGACGGGTGAGGTCCAGACACAAACGGCGATTGCGGAGAGCGACTCGGTTCCCGACCGACTTCGAGACGCCGCGTTCGAAGACGGGGTTGGCTCCGCGATCGCCGTCCCGATCAGCCACAACGACTCGGTCTACGGCGCGTTAATCGTTCTTTCGGACCGGGAGGAGGCGTTCAGCGAAGGAGAGCGAGCGGGATTCGAACTGCTCGGCGAGACGATCGGCTTCACCATCATGGCCGTCAAAAACCGGCAACTGCTGTTTGCCGATACGGTTATCGAACTCGAGTTCTGGATCGAGAACGGTGACACTGTCCCGTTCGAACTCTCGACGACGTATGACTGCACGTGCTCGCTCGAGTGGGCCGGGACGACCGCCAACGGATACGCCGTCCAGTACGTCACGATCGACGGGGTCGACTGCGAGACCGTGCTCGAGGCGGCAACCGCCTACGAATCGGTCGAGGAGTGTCGACGGATCCACGACGGAGGAGACGGGTGTACGGTCGAGTTGCGCCTGTCGGAGTCGGGCGTCCAAGCGCTTGCAAATCACGGTGCGACGATCAAGGATATCACCGTCGAGGATGGCAGCGGGACCTGCCTGATCGAGGTGTCACAGGATGCGGACATCCGAGAGATTGCGGATACGCTGGCTGTCATCTACGAGGATGCCGAACTCGTCGCTCGTCGAGAAGTCGATCGGCCGGTACGAACGGCAGCTGAACGCTGCGATCGGATTCTCGATCAACTCACCGATCGACAGCTAACGACGCTGCGACTCGCGTACTACGGCGGCTTCTTCGACTGGCCACGCGAGAGTACGGGTGAGGAGATCGCCGACGCGATGGACGTCTCACCGCCGACGATGCACCAACATCTGCGGAAAGGACTCAAAACGGTTCTCGGCGAGTTCTTCGAGACGGACGAGGAAACAGGGCAGCTGTAGTCAGACGCAACCGTCCCGCCGCGAGTCGACGTCTCCGAGTAACGGGTGCGGTGTGAGAGATGCGGTAGGTGGTTGTGTTTCGAATGGCGTTGCCCACACCGACGGCCTTCGGAAACGCGAAGGCGGGTACTGATACGGACTCGAGGCTCATAACAGTACTCAATGGCAAGTAGTTATCAGATCGGAGGCGAGACGCCGATTGTCGTGGCCACGAGACCGATCGACGGTCAGGAACAGGAAGACGGTGGCGAGCGATCGGAGCCGAAACCCGACGTAGGACGACCAGTTTGACAGAAACGGATATATCCTCAAAGTAGACACTCACGAGATAATAACTGTCCACTATGTGAACCCAAACGTCGATACAGAACAATCGACACCGTCCGAGTGGAATGCAGATGGTGACCGCGTGGGCGATGGGTGTCGGCACTCGGTGGGAGGGGACGCAGCCGTGAGAGCGGACCTTCCCGTCGACGCGCTCTACGAGGGGTCAGACGGCCGCTACTACACAGATTGGCAACTAACGAGACGACTCCGGACGGACCGATGGTCGCTGTGTATTCGACAGCGAGATCTGGATCGACATCTGGTCGAGACGAGCGATGGGCAGTTGCTGCTGTTGACACCAACCGATGACCTCCCCGAATGGGCAGAGCTCCGCATCGACGAGCGTGGTGCTCGAGTCGTCGATACGCGAGGACCGCTTCCGGAGTAGACAGACGGCCGCGACGAGATCTCCACAATCGGAAGCGGGAGTGTCCCCACAAGCGTTCAGCAGCGTCTGCGCGACGGTATCCGAAGAATCCGATCCGCGGCGGCTGGACAGTATCGGCTAGCGACAAGAAAAGCGGTTACTCGTCGTCGTCAGACTCGTCCTCTCCGCGGACGAAACTGGCCTGCGTATCGCCGCCCTGCTCGAATTCGTCCGCATTCGGTCCTTCGATAAGCGCTTCGAAATCGTCGACGTCGTCGTACTGATCGCGGTAGACGAGCGCCGCCTGCCCCATCGACGTGAGCTCGTACAGTCCGGATCGTTCCGCCGGTCCGATCTTTCGAACGAGTCCGTAATCTTCGAGCACGGGAAGTCGAGTGTTGATGTTCTTGCGACTCTTGCCGGTGTGTGCAGCGAGGTTCGTTGCGACGTTTCGCCCCTTGTCCTCGAGTTCTTCGAGAATCAGGAAATCAGTTGGCTGGCGGAGTTTCACTATCGTTCACTCTCATGGAACACTATATTTCCAGTGGTAACTAATACTTTCGACTTCATTGGTTGTGTTTTATGCCATACCAGTCACTGAAACTACGTGTCTCAGACCGGATCGAGCCAGCAATACTGGCACACCCAGCCGGTCTCGAGCCGGCCGGCCGATCAGTTCCCGGTCGACCCTATAGTAGCCACTGGAAGTCAGTGCACACCCGATCGAACGACGGCTGTGCGATCGGTGTGTAAACCGTTCCAGTTGTTACTATAGCGGCTGATTCCAGCAGTCGACCCTGGCGGCCGGTTCCAGTAACTGAGCCGTTTCGGAGCCTCGATCTCGAGGCGTCACTCGAACGACGAAGTGTCCACCGAACTCAGTTCGGAGGTGTCGGACTCGAGCAAGTCGACACCGACCGATCCGAGCCAGTCTAACACGGTTGCTACTTCTGTGGGTGACTCGACTCGACAGGAAGCGGCGGACGGTTCGTCGCCGCCGACCCGGATGCCGATCCCGTCGGGCTCGACGATTCGGAACGCCGATTCGTCGGTGACGTCATCGCCGATGTAGATCGGCACCGTCTCGGACGGCAGATCAGCCGCGATCAACGCGACCGCGTTCCCCTTACCCCAGGGAATCGACGGTCCGATTTCGAAGATGCGTTTGCCGGTCGAGACTTCGAGGGCGTCGTTGCCGAATCGGTCGACGACCGCGTGCGTGTGCCGTCGGACGACCGGTCGAAGACGGCGCGGGACGGATCTAACGTGGACCGTCCCCGTCAATCGCTTGTTCTCGATCCGACAGTTCGGCACCGGCTCGAGAACCGTCTCGAGCGCCGTACACACCGCCTCGAGTCGCGACGTCCGTTTGCGAGCGACCGGGTGGACGGCAACCAACCCGTGTCGGGACAGTTCGAGGCCGTGGTTGCCGGCGTACGTCTTCGGCCCGTCGATGCGGTCGCGAACGTCGGCCAGCGCGCGGCCGCTGACGATCGCCGTCGAGACGGCGGACGCCGACACGAGCGACGCCAGCGCAGCCTCGTTTTCCGGCGTCGGCGACGCCTCGTCCGGTTCCTCGACGATCGGGGCGAGCGTCCCGTCGAAATCCAGACAGAGCAGGAGCTGTGACGCGTCCGCAAGCGTCGAACGGAATCGGTCCCACTGATCGTCGATCGGGTGGGGTGCAGTCATCGACGACATTGGCTACACTGACGACGGTCGTTCGTACGGATCGAACGTCGAATCCGACCGCGAGTCAGAGTCGGTGGCGTCGCGGCCCGTTTCCTGCTCGGCGGCGTCCGACTCCCGTTCAGACTCCGACGCTCGAGTCACACCAGTACGACGTCGCTCGGTTCGAACGGAGCGCATCCAGTCGAACTGGGTTTTCATCCACCACTCGAGGTCGCCGTCGAAGACGCGGGTTCGAAGGGTGTTCATCCGGCGCTTGCGTTCGTGGGGTGGTATCGAGACGGCCCGCTCGAGTTGGCGGGCGAAGTCGTCGATATCGGTCGGGTCGATCGTCAGCGCGTGGGAACCGAGCGTCTCGTGTGCCCCAGTCTCACGGCTCAACACCAACGAGCCGTCGCCATCGACGCTCGCTGCAACGTACTCCTGAGCGACCAGATTCATCCCGTCGGTCAGCGGGCTGACGACCATCAGGTCCGCCCGCCGGTACAGCGCACAGAGCTCCGCTCCCGAGAGGTAGTCTTCGGTGTAGACGATCGGAGACCACGCTCGCGTACCGAATCGCTGATTGATCCGTTTGACTTCGCTTCGAACGAGGTCGCCGTGTCGTTCGTACGCCCGAATATCGGTTCGGGAAGGCGTAGCCGTCTGGATGAACGTAAACTCGCCGTGCCAGGTCGGGTTTCGCTCGAGAAACCGTTCGATCGCAGCCAGCCGTTCGGGAATGCCCTTCGTGTAATCGAGTCGGTCGACGCCGAGCCCAATGACGTTCTCGCGGTCGATATCGTAGCGGTCGAACAGCGACGAGAGCTGCGAGGCAGAAATCGACCGCGCATCCCGATCGTACGACTCGGCGTCGACACCCATCGGTGTCGCGACGACGCGGGTCACGTTTCCATCGTAAGAGACCGTCTGCCGTGTCCAGTCGACGTCGGCAGCGGGGAGAAACCGGTGGACACAGTCGAGAAAGCGCTCGGCGTATCGACTGATGTGAAAGCCGAGCATATCGTTCCCGAGCAGTCCCTTGAGAACGTGTCCGCCGGCAGGGCAGTGTCGAAACGTCGCCGACGTCGGCCACGGGATATGCCAGAACTGGGCGACGGTCGTCGACGGCGGGACGTCGTCTCGGATCATCTGCGAGGCGAGGGCGAAGTGATAGTCCTGGAGCCAAACGACCGAATCGGCTGTCGCGTGTTCGCGTACTGCTTCGGCGAAGCGCTCGTTGACCGTTCGGTACCACTCGAAATCGTTCGACTGGTGGTCGACGAGATCCGTGAACCCGTGACACAACGGCCAGAGAACGCGGTTGCTGAACCCGTAGTAGTAGGAGTCGACGGCCTCGTCGGAGAGATCGATACGCTGGAGCGTATAGGACGGGTCGTCCGGCGGGACGGCTACGCAGTCGCGCTCGTCGGCGACGTCGAAGTCGGCATCCCCGTCACCCCAGGCGATCCAGGTTCCTGCAGACTGCTGGAGCACTGGATCGAGTCCGGCGGTCAATCCGCCAGTCGGTTCGTCGACCGTGATCGCACGGTCGTGGGTCGCCTCGGTCGATTCGGAAATCGCCTCGTCGGCTCGCGTCTCGATACCCGAGGGGGCCGTCGACGGGTCGTCATCGGCCGACGTCTCGTCGTCGTATTCGTGTCGGTATGGTTGCCGGTTCGAAACGACGATCAGGGAGTTCGGACAGGTCGGACCGTCAGCGCGTGACTCGGCTGTCTTCCGACCATCGCCATCGGTTCGTACCGGTCGATTGCTCGGAGACGTCAACGACAATCGCTCGTCGGGAATTCGCATTCGCTGCTATTGGACAGCCTCGTCCCGGGTTGATTCGCGGCCTGCATCCGCAAGGACATCTAATAGCGCCCGATACTGGCCGAAATCGGGAGATTGTTTCGAACTCGTGACACTCAGACGATCGTTACACTCGGACGAGAGGCGGGCTGGACCAAACGTTCTTTCCTCGGTCGTCCGAATCGACGGTATGAACACGCCGTTCGAGACCCGGATTCGAAACTGCCAGCGGCGACTCGAACGCGCCGACGTGGCGCTTCTGGTCTGCTTTCCGAGTCCGAATCTGACCTATCTCACCGGCTTCGACGAGACGCCGTCCGAACGCCACCTGCTGTTGTTCGTCCCCCGGACCGGTGCCCCAGTCGTCGTCGCACCGACGATGTACGATCAACAGCTCACAGCGCTGCCGCTCGAGGATCCGCCACTCGAGTGCCGACTATGGGCCGACGACGACAATCCCGTCGAACTCGTCGATAGTGTCCTCGAGGAACTGCTCAGCCGAAGCGACCGCGACGGGCAATCGACAGCAGACGAGACGACCGAGATCCTTCTCGACGATCGGCTCTGGGAGACGTTCTCACAGGATCTGCGAGCGTGTGTGCCGAACGCGACGTTCGGACTCGCAAGCACCGTCCTCGCGGAGTTGCGTCTCCGAAAGGACGACCCCGAACTCGACGCGCTCCGACGAGCGGGGGCGATCGCCGATCGCGTCTCGCTCGAGATTCGCTCGCGCGGAGAGGATCTTATCGGTGTGAGCGAAGCGCAACTGGCAAGCGAGATAGAACGGCTCCTCGCGACCCATGGCGGCGGCGAACCGGCGTTTTCGACGATCGTGGCGTCAGGACCGAACGGCGCGCGGCCACACCACCACAGCAGCGACCGAACGATCGAGTCCGGTGACCCGATCGTGCTGGATTTCGGCGCGTTCGTCGGGGTGGATCTCGGAGGCGCAACGGGACGGTATCCCGGCGATCAGACGCGAACGATGGTCGTCGGCGAGCCGCCGGCCGAGTACGAACGGGTACACGAAACTGTAACGAACGCACAGCAAGCCGCTATCGATGCCATCGAACCCGGCGTCACCGCCGGCAGCATCGACCGCGCGGCGCGGTCGGTCATCGAGGACGCCGGCTACGGCAATACCTTCGTCCACCGAACCGGTCACGGCGTCGGCCTCGAGGTCCACGAACCGCCCTACATCGTCGATGGAAACGACCGCAAACTCGAGCCAGGGATGGTGTTTAGCGTCGAGCCCGGTATCTATCTCGGAGGAAAATTCGGGGTCAGAATCGAAGACCTCGTCGTCGTCACTGACGACGGCGCCGACCGACTCAACGACTCGCCGCGTGGCTGGGCCACTGGCGCCGAACTCGAGTAGTGAGCCACGCCGAGGACACCGAGTTTCCGGTGAAACCTCGAACCAGTTCGCAGCGTGACTTGGAAGCCCCGTTACGTCTCGTCCGTCTCGACGAGCACCTTTCGGACGACATCCGGGTCCTCGAGCAACTGGTGTTCCGTGTAGCTACCCTCCGCGCTTCCGCCGCTCTGGCGGGACTGCTCGATGATATCGAGGAAGGCGTGTTCTTTCAGTAGATCCCGAACGCGGCGCAACGAGAGCGTGTCGGAGCCTTCCTGGCGACAGATCTCCTCGTAGACGTCATAAATACGAGTCGTCCGGAACCCGTCTTCGTCCGCGCTGTTGAGTGCGAGCACCGCAAGCGCCTGTAAGACGTATCGCGAGTGCGGCGTCGAGCCTCGGATGAGTTCCCGAAACCGATCGGTTTCGGCCCGTTCGCGCGCCTGCACGACGTACTCCTCTCGGACGACTTCGTTTCCGGTCGACTGTGCGATTTCGCCTGCGTACCGAAGGATGTCGATCGCCTTCCGAGCGTCGCCGTGTTCTCGAGCGGCCAGCGCCGCCGCCCGCGGAATCACCGACGAATCGAGGACCCCGTCTTTGAACGCGTCGCTTCGGGCCTGCATGATCTCTCGAAGTTGGTTAGCGTCGTACGGCGGGAAGACGAACTCGCGTTCGCAGAGACTGGATTTGACGCGCTCGTCCATCCGATCTTTGTACTTGATCTTGTTGCTGATCCCGATCACACCGATCTTACACGACTCGAGTTTTCCGGCTTCGCCCGCACGCGACAGTTGCATAAGAATGTCGTCGTCGTCGAGTTTGTCGACTTCGTCCAAAATGATGAGCACGACCTCGTACTGGGTATCAAGCACCGTCCAGAGGCGTTTGTAGTACGTCGATGTGCTGAGTCCCTTGTCGGGGATCTTGATATCGGTGACAGCCGAATCGTTCAACGAATGGGCGATCGTCTGGACGGCTTGCGTCTCCGTGCTGTCCTGAGCACAGTCGACGTACGCGAACTCGGCCGTAACGCCTTCTTCTTTCGCGACACGGACGAGCCGTTCGGAGATGTGTTTGGCACAGAGGGATTTTCCAGTGCCGGTTTTCCCATAGATGAGGAGATTGCTCGGGCTCTGCCCGAAGATCGCTGGATTAACTGCGTTCGCGAGATCTGCGATCTCGTCGTCTCGACCGACGATTCGACCCTCTTCCGGGAGGTGGTTGATCTCAAGCAGCTCTTTATTCTCGAAGATGGGATCATCACGGGTGAAGAGGTCGTCGCCGGAACTCGACATAGATGGTAGACACCACGTTTCCGGTGAAATATCTTTACTGTTTGGACTCACAGCCTGCGAACCGCTGAGAGTGAGTTATTTGCGGGAGAGAGACGCTCTCGAGAGGATGGGTGAGAAAACGATGAACGACGGGATCGATGGAGCACACACACACCACGTTTCCGGTGAAACGGGAAAATGGAGGGAACGGGTTCCAGTGGAAACGGGGGTTTGTGTTCACCGGAAACTCGGTGTGCAGCTCATCACAATTATGGAATAACGGAGTAAGAGATGATCTCTTAAGGAAATTCGGTAGTTTCAGTGAAAGAGATGTAGTCGTCCGATCGGTCCGAAACGGACTATTTCACAGGAAGAAAAAATCAAAAAAGATGCATCGTTTTCTACACCTTGTCGAAAGGGATCTCGAGAGCGATTTCCGGTGAAATCTCCGGTATTGACTTACGTCAATATCCTATTTCTTTTTAGGACTTAATGGACTTTTGATCTTGGAGTGACTTATACATATCTATCTGGTAGCTGTAGATAGTCTTCGCTAGGAGGAATCTGCTGTCAATCGAAGGCTTATTCACGGAATGGTATTTGAGAAGTTCTGTCCAGTACTTCCGCGAGAGAATGTATTTTATACTAATTTAACCAGTTATTTTGGGTATCCGTAGGTATTCCTTGACGTTCACTCTTTCTCGTTGTTCGATTCGTCTTCTTCAAGCGCTGCCCCTCCCTACCCTCCTCGAGGTGTTTCACCGGAAACCCGGTGTGTGTGTCTGGCGACTGTACTGACACGTTCCACCAGTCTTCCCCACCCAGTGTTTTCCCGTTTCACCGGAAACGTGGTGTGCGCGCGCATCCTCGTAACCACTGAACGTCACTCCATACTTGATCGCGCGAACCTGATTACGCGATGGCGTTTCGATCTATGTGAATCGGTTCAGTTGTCACTACAATAGCCCCGTGCACCAGCGACTTCCCGCTCGAGTCCGGTTTCAATTGATTACCCCTTCCCGTTCCGATTGCCCTTTCTTGTTCACCGGAAATCTGGTGTGTTCTTCCGGATGATCTATTCCACCGGAAACCCGGTGTGCCTGCGAGTAAGCGTTCGACGATGGTTACACTTCAATCGCTGTCGACGATTCCGTTGTCGGCCTGTCACGTTCATCGGAAACCCGGTGTGTTCCTCGTCGTGCTGGCCGACTTCTTTCGTGTGGCTCGTATGGAACGTGTTTTCCAAAGACAGTCCTCCCGCGATGTATTTCACCGGAAACGTGGTGTGGGTCAACCCTCGTGATCTGTTCGAAAACCGGGGTCCCAAACCCATCCGTCCCACAGTTCGCGTCGGCCTCGCATCAGTAGTAGGCCTCGTCTCAGTAGTAGTAGAGCTCGACTTCGTGTCCACAGTTTCGACACACTGTTTCCGTCCCCTGGAGTCGATTCGAGTCGCTCTCCTCGTCAATCCCTGGTCCCGGTGGAAGGTTCGCAGTCACTGCCGCATCACACTCCGGACAGCCGATATGCATCTGTGGTTGCTCTGATCGAGACATCTCTCGAGGATAGTCCACTGTCTGGGTTAGTTATACCAACCGTACGATCGACCGCGCGACCGTTTCGGTCTGTTCCAGCAGGGTAGGGGCGTCTTTCGGCTTCGGTGGGGGCACGAAAACCGAGAGCCAAACTTCGAGTCTAGTGGTACTCGTACGTTACAGTCTCGAACTCGAAAAACGCCGTCTCGTAACCGTCGTGTCTCGAGACCTGTGGCGGGGCGTCGACGGTGATCGCTATCTCGTCACCGGACTCGAGTGAGTCAACCTCGAGGCCGTAGTGATGGCCGAACTCGTGGTCGAGCGTCTCGACCAGCGATTCGTCCTCGAGGACGACCGAGCCGTCTCGCTCGACCGTTGTGCTCAGTCTCGCAAGCGGGAGGACGACGTCGTTGTACGGCGTTCGGCTGCAGACGATAAGATACTCACCGTCCTCACTCATTCGGTCAGCATCGCTGACGAGGGCTGAGAGTTCGGCATCGCCGCTCCGCTCGGTACCGAGCAGTGTGCCGGGTAACGCGTCGACCGGTGGCCCACCCGACGTAGGCGGATGGCCGAGTTCGTTGAAACTCTCGGGAGTCTCGATTCCGCCGTGATCGTGGTTTCCGTTGCCGTCGTGTGTCGCGTGCTCGCTGTGGTCCATCAGCGATAGCGCATCGCGACTGCCACGGCGATCATCGGCAACCAGTTCGTACTCGAGGTCGTGGATGTCCGAGCGCTCGAACTCGAAATCGACCTCGAGCGTCGCCGCGCTCTCGAATCGGTTTTCGAAGGCCCCGCTGTGTGCGACCTCAAGCGGGCCGACCCGGATTTTGGCCGTGTACGATCCTTCTTCTGGAAGGTGGATGTTATCGCCGTAGTGAAACCCCATTCGCTGGGAGAGCATCGGCCAAGGAGAGAACTGGCCCCCGACCGAGTCGCCGTCGTGGAGCAACTCGAGGCTGACGTTCACCGGAAGGACGGTGTCCGTCTCGGCGTCCCAGACGGTTACCATGAGGTGCATACTGTCGTCGGCCTCGACGTCGACCCGTTCGGTGTCGCCGGCGACGAGCCAGAAGCGGTGTGGCATCGTGTAGCTCAGATCGACGGCGTACTCGCCGTCGGTTGCTCGCCCGTAGCTCCGCATCTCCTCGCTGCCCGCTGGAAGGTAGACGGCATCCGGCCGGTTCTCGACGAGCGGTGGATTCGACCAGGCTGATTGCTCTTCGAAGCCGAACCGCTCGAGACAGCCAGCGACGCCGACGCTGCCGGCGACGACCGTGCCACGCAGGAACCCCCGACGATCCATTACGAGCGAGTTGGGGAGGCAGTCCCAAAACGCCTGTTGGTTCAGCAATCGAATGCGTTCCGAACACCTGTCCTGTTTGTGTTGGTGCCTGCTGGATCGGTCCGACTCAGTCCTATCGGACCGCCAGCGTTCGGCGGCAACCGGCTCGACGTATCAGACACGGTGGCGACGTATCAGACATCTCACCACTCATTCGGTTGCTGAACCAACGGACATTTTATCGATCACTCCTAGATGTCGCGTATGGAACGGCGGACATCTCTTCACGTGCTTGGGCTCGCCGGTATCGCTGGTAGTGCTAGCTATCTCACTAGTCTCGACCGCGAGAGTGGTACCGACCGACCGACGCTTCCGCCGCTGGACGTCAGTTTGCCGGACGCCGAGAGTTCAGAACCGACTATCGGGGTGGCATAAACTATGCGCCGACGAGATTTCCTCGCTGGAGTCGGCAGTGTCGGCGTCGTCGCCGGTGCTGGCGCGGTCGCCGTCTACGGCGTTCCGTCCCCTGAATCGCTTCGTGACGGTGGTTCCGAAGGTGAGACCTACGAGCCACTTGAGATCGAGACGATCGAGGCGCCGGGAAGCGAGGCTGGGTCGGTACTGATTCCCGATCCTGACCGGCCGACGTTCATCGATTTCTTCGGGACGTGGTGTGCGCCGTGTATCGAACAGATGCCGGCGCTCGCCGAGGCCAACCAGCGTATCGGCGATGAGGTCCTGTTTTGTTCCGTCACCAGTGAGGACGTCGGCGAAGACGGGGCGCTCACCGAGGCAGATCTCGTTGAGTGGTGGGAGGAGAACGATGGTAACTGGACCATTGGGCTTGATCCAACAGCCGAGTTGACCGCGAACTATCTCCAGGGTGGCTACCCCTCGGCCGTCGCGATCGATGCCTCGGGACGCGTCCAGTGGGGCGACTCCGGGGTCAAAACCGCGGACGAACTCGTCGGCGGGATCGAACAGGCGATCGAGGCCGGTGACGGTGACGAGCTACTATGATCGACGGCTCGCTGCCGCTCGCGTTCGCGTTAGGTGCGGGCGTTGCGACGTTCTTCTCGCCGTGTGCGTATCCGCTCTTGCCGGGGTACGTCGGCTTCTACGTCAGTCAGACTGAAGGCGAGGAAGCGTCCCTGACGGGTGCGCTAAGCCGCGGCTTGATCGCCGGCACCGGCGCACTCGTCACGCTCGGAGTGTTGCTGGTCGTAGCCTATCAGATCGGCCACTCCACGCTGTCGAACATCACGCTGTTCGAGCCGATCGTCGGCGCACTGCTGGTCGTCTTCGGTCTCTTGATCGTGTTCGACCGGGCCCCGTCGCTGTCGATTACACTCCCGAAACGTCGCTCGAGCGTGCTCGGCTTTGGGATTTTCGGGGCTGGCTACGCGCTGGCGGCTGCAGGCTGTGTTGCGCCGCTGTTCGTCGCCGTGATCGCACAGGCGCTTTCGATGCCGCCGCTGTCGGCAGCGCTCGTTATCGGCACCTACGTCGGCAGCATCGTGCTACTGATGGTCTCGCTGACCGTCGCGACGGGAATGGGCCTCGTTGCCAGTGCTGGCCGGTTGGCAGCACACAGCGGGACGCTCAAGCGAGTCGCGGGTGCGATCATGATCGTCGCTGGTCTCGGACAGCTGTACCTCTCGATCGTCATTCTCGACGTTCTCTGAGTCTGCACACCGGCTTTCGTTCACAAGGCGGTCGCTTGTTTTGCTCTCTGTCGTACTGCCACTGATGGACTCGAAACGACCCGACGTCCGACTGGACGACTCACCTAACGAAGACGGACTCGTGACGAAATGCGGTAACTCGAGTGACGACTCGTCGCTGCTCGGGCGGCTTCGTTCCTATCTGCGGCGGTAAGTGCCTCTGCTGACTGTTTCGATTCACAGTACGCCGCCCCGGTCGAAGTGGGTCGGTTTCAGCCTACTCCTGATCCTCGAGCAGTCCGAGATCGGTCGCGACGAGATCGGCGATCCGGTCGGCGATGTCGGGGTCGACCATGGCGATGGTATCGCCGTCGTGGAGCTGTTCGTTGTGCCGTTCGAGCGCGTCAGCCACAGCGTCGAGTGGCACACGCGATGTCGTTTCGCATTCGGAGCAGACGATTGGGACTCCGGGATCGTCCGACTCGGTTCCGGCTGTCATTGGTGGGCACTCTCGAGTGGAGTGTGAAAGACCCACTGATCGGACGCGATCCAGTCTCAGAAAATGGTGCTCGACTGTGCCGTTCGAGCGCGTAGTTCGAATATCGGTGCTCGAACCGTTCGGCTCCGGTCAGCTCCGCTGGCGATGGGCACTGACGAGTGCTGCGAGCGCCAGCGCGACGAGCGCAACAGAGACGCCGAATCCGGGGAGTTCGTCGCCGGCCCCTTCCTCGTCGTCGGTGTCGTCCGTCTCGTCCGCACTCGAGGTCGATGAGTTATCGTCCTCGTCGGGAACTGGTTCACCGTCGGCTCCGGTCACTTCGCTATCGAGTTGGAGGACGGCGGTGACCTGTCCGTGGGAGCCGTCGGGGTAGTAGGTCCAGCTACCGCCGGCCTCCTCGTATGGTTCGGCGGCCTCGATTGGATCGATGTCGGTATCCCACGTGTCGTGTGCCTGTTGAATGTAGCCGACGGTCTCGATTTTGTCGGCGTGCTCGCCCTCGATCTGGATTTCGCCGTATTCGACGGTTCCGTCCTCGGGCAGGCCGTGCAGTTCGATGCAGTGGCTGTCCATGTAGCCGTTCCCCTGTGGAAGGTCGTCGGTCGTTCCGAACTGGTCGGCATCGAGTGGTCGGTCGTAGTTCTCAGTCAGCGGGTAGGTGACGGTCATCGGGTCGGCGTGGCTGTGCCACGACGTCGAATCACCAGTTGGGAGCGTCACTGTCGTGTTCGGGACGGTCTCACCGACGATGGGGTCACCCGCCTCGTTGAGGAGTGTGACACAGATCTTCGCGGACCCATCACCGAGATACGGCTCTCGGTACTCGTCGCGTGGGTTGACGTAACTGACCCAGTTGCCGTCACTGGCTTCGTAGTATTCGTCGTCCGGACCTGGCGCTTCTTCGACGTATGCGTCTTCGGAGACGTTCAGTTCGGTATCCGAATCGGGAGGTGTGAGGGCCGGATTCGTCGCCGAATCGGCGCTTGCGCCACCGATCGCAACGAACCCGGCGAATGCGATGCAGACCACGGCGAACAGACCGGCCGCGACGACCGTTCGCGATCGAGTCATACTCAGACGTCACCTCGCGTCAGCGTCCAGTTCGACCGAGTACGCCGGAGACAGTGTCGCTCAAGGCAATCGTCAGGTCGTCTTACGGACACCGACTGCTGCATATGTGGTAATCGATGTGTCATCGGAGATGACTTTCATACATTAGTTTGTAACTATGGACTGTCTACTAGAAAACAACACACTATTACGGTGCAGTAATCAGTGATTATTGTATCCTAAAGACGGACTCTCTGATACTCGCGTCGCAATCAATCGAGGTCCGACGTGGTCTCGATGAGTGTCTCCAACTCGAAGTCGTTGAGCGGATGTGGCTCGTTCTTTACCGTTTCGACGACGAACTGCGAACTCGTTCGGACGACCTCGTTGATGCTTTCGTAGTCGCTGATGAGCCGGTGGACCATTTCACGACCGGCGAGGTGTGCGATCACGACGAAGTCGGTCTCACCCATCGTGAAGTAGACCTGATTGACACCCTCAATTTCGGCGAGTTTGTCGCCGACTTGCGTGTGGTACTGTTCATCGTACTCCGCGATGACCTCCGTGATGACCGTAATCTCGAGGCCGAGTTTCTCGAGATCGATAGTGAACAGGTCGTCTAGCACGATCCCCTCTTCTTTGAGTTTCGTGATCCGATAGTGGACCGTCGACTTCGGGATTCCGGTGTGTGCCGAGATTTCGTCCGGGCTCCCGGTGCCGAGTGTGGCGATCGCCTGGAGAATGCGAATGCTACGCTCGTCCATACGTCACGAAAGGCGGCGACTGGATAAACACTATTCGAACGAACGGCAGATATCCGAACGGAAATCGAATCGAGCGAGAAATCTCGTCACATGGGTCGTTACGTTCGGTTCGACGATCACGTTTTGATATGAATTGTGTTCAACACAATCTGATAAGTTAGACTTATCTGCCAATAGTTCCCAAACCACTATATTGTGTTCGAAAAGGTGCTGATCGCGAACCGCGACGAGATCGCCGTTCGAGTCATCCAGGCGTGTTCGGAACTCGGTGTCGAAGCGGTGGCCGTGTACAGCGATGCCGACGAAGACGCCAAACACGTCCGGTTAGCCGACGAGGCCTACCACATCGGCAACTCGAAGGCCAAAGAGAGTTACCTCGATCAGGATGCCCTCCTCGAGGCTGCACGCGCCGCTGACGCCGACGCGATCCATCCGGGCTACGGCTTTCTCGCCGAAAGCGAGTCGTTCGCTGCGACCGTCGAAGCGAGCGAGTTCGAGTGGATCGGGCCACCGAGCGACGTGATGGCCGACTTCGGTGAGAAGACCAAAGCCCGAAAAATCATGGAGGCTCCATGATTTTTCGGGCTTTGGTCTTCTCACCGAAGTCGGCCATCACGTCGCTCGGTGGCCCGATCCACTCGAACTCGCTCGCTTCGACGGTCGCAGCGAACGACTCGCTTTCGGCGAGAAAGCCGTAGCCCGGATGGATCGCGTCGGCGTCAGCGGCGCGTGCAGCCTCGAGGAGGGCATCCTGATCGAGGTAACTCTCTTTGGCCTTCGAGTTGCCGATGTGGTAGGCCTCGTCGGCTAACCGGACGTGTTTGGCGTCTTCGTCGGCATCGCTGTACACGGCCACCGCTTCGACACCGAGTTCCGAACACGCCTGGATGACTCGAACGGCGATCTCGTCGCGGTTCGCGATCAGCACCTTTTCGAACACAATATAGTGGTTTGGGAACTATTGGCAGATAAGTCTAACTTATCAGATTGTGTTGAACACAATTCATATCAAAACGTGATCGTCGAACCGAACGTAACGACCCATGTGACGAGATTTCTCGCTCGATTCGATTTCCGTTCGGATATCTGCCGTTCGTTCGAATAGTGTTTATCCAGTCGCCGCCTTTCAAAGGCGGCGACTGGATAAACACTATTCGAACGAACGGCAGATATCCGAACGGAAATCGAATCGAGCGAGAAATCTCGTCACATGGGTCGTTACGTTCGGTTCGACGATCACGTTTTGATATGAATTGTGTTCAACACAATCTGATAAGTTAGACTTATCTGCCAATAGTTCCCAAACCACTATATTGTGTTCGAAAAGGTGCTGATCGCGAACCGCGACGAGATCGCCGTTCGAGTCATCCAGGCGTGTTCGGAACTCGGTGTCGAAGCGGTGGCCGTGTACAGCGATGCCGACGAAGACGCCAAACACGTCCGGTTAGCCGACGAGGCCTACCACATCGGCAACTCGAAGGCCAAAGAGAGTTACCTCGATCAGGATGCCCTCCTCGAGGCTGCACGCGCCGCTGACGCCGACGCGATCCATCCGGGCTACGGCTTTCTCGCCGAAAGCGAGTCGTTCGCTGCGACCGTCGAAGCGAGCGAGTTCGAGTGGATCGGGCCACCGAGCGACGTGATGGCCGACTTCGGTGAGAAGACCAAAGCCCGAAAAATCATGGAGGCGGCTGACGTTCCGATCGTTCCCGGCACGACCGAACCGGTGACGTCACCGGACGAAGTCGAAGCGTTCGGCGAGGAACACGGCTACCCGATCGCGATCAAAGCCGACGGCGGTGGCGGTGGCCGCGGGCTCAAGATCGCCTACGGCCCCGACGAGATAGAATCGAAACTGCAGGAGGCGATCCGCGAGGGTGACGCCTACTTCGACAACCCCAGCGTCTACCTCGAGCGATTCCTCGAGGACCCCCGTCACATCGAGGTCCAGATCATCGCCGACGAACACGGCAACGTTCGCCACCTCGGCGAGCGCGACTGCAGCATTCAGCGACGCCAGCAGAAACTCGTCGAGGAGTCGCCCTCGCCGGTGTTAGACGAGGAAACTCGCGCGGAACTCTGTGACGCCGCCTGCCGTGGCGCTGCCTCGGCCGATTACGTCAACGCCGGAACGGTCGAGTTTCTCTACGAGGGCGGCGAGTTCTACTTTATCGAGGTCAACGCCCGCATTCAGGTCGAACACACCGTCACCGAACAGCTCACCGGGATCGATCTCGTCAAATGGCAACTTCGCGTTGCCGCTGGCGAGGAACTCACCTTTTCACAGGACGACATCGAACCGCGCGGTGCGGCGATCGAGTTCCGAATTAACGCCGAAGACCCCGATAACGATTTCATCCCGCTGCCCGGCACACTCTCGACGTATCGGCCAGCACGTGGGATCGGGGTTCGTGTCGACGACGGCGTCGACGAGGGCGATTCGATCGCGCCGTTCTACGACTCGATGTTCGCGAAACTGGTCGTCACCGGCGAGGACAGGGCCGAGGCGATCGCTCGCGGCAAACGCGCACTCGAGGAAACCACCATCGACGGCGTCCCGACGACGATCCCGTTCCACAAGCTGTTGCTCGAGGACGAGGGATTCGTCGCGAACGAACACACGACGACGTACGTCGAGAACGACCTGCTCGAGAGGTAACTATCCGCGCCGTTTTCACGGATCGGGAACGCCGTTTCAGCAGCTTGGATTCGTCGACTAGTTAGACGATTTCGGGCAGCGATACGAGGTCGATCTCGTGTTTCTCGACGCGGTCGTGAATCGCCTCGAGCACCGCGACGGCGTTCGGGTTGTCGCCGTGGATACAGATACTGTCTGCGGGGATCGAAATCTCCTCCCCGTTTGCGGCCTCGACAACGCCCTCGGTCGCGATCGAGACGAATCGGTCGGCGACCAGTTCGGGGTCGCGATCCTCGAGCGTCTGTTCGACGATCAGCGAGCGGTCGGCCCGGTAATCGAGGTCGACGTATCCCTCGAAGACGGCTCGAAGGCCGTCGACGTCCTGTGCGACCTCGTAGATATTCATATCGGTCGCGAGATAGATGAGGTCGTCGTCGACCTCGAGCATGCCCTCCATAACTGCACGGGCGTGTTCCGGACTCTCCGAGAGCATCGAGTACATCGCCCCGTGTGGTTTAACGTGCTGGACGGTCGCGCCGTGGCGACGTGCAAACGCCGTCAGTGCGCCGAGTTGGTAGACGACGTAATCGCGGACCTCCTCGGGACTGGCGTCGATCTTTCGGCGGCCGAAGCCCATCTTGTCCGGGAGACCGGGGTGAACGCCGATGCCAACGTCGTGTTCGGCGGCCAGTTCGACCGTCTCGCGCATGATGTGTGGGTCGCCCGCGTGATAGCCGCCGGCAATGTTCGCGGACGTGATGTAGGGCATGACGGCCTCGTCGTTGCCCATCTGCCAGTTGCCGAAACTCTCTCCCATATCGCAGTTGATATCGATCGCTGCCATGGGTGTAATTCTATCACAACCGCGCATATATCTTCCGTCAGTTCACTCGTCGGGGGCCGATCCGTGACTCCTCATTCAGAAAACTGGCGCCGACTTGTATATAATTCAAGTATTTTCTCGCCTGTTGGATTCGACCCCCTCATGGCGGGTCGACTGTATCCTGATGAGCTGAACGAATCATGACAGGCCGATCGTGGCCGTTCGGCTCCCAACTCCGTAGCGAGCGGTCGTTCGAGGCCGTTACTCGATCGTAACGAGTTCCTGATCGGCTTCGATCTCGGCTTCCTCGTCGACGAGGAACTCGCCGATCGTGCCTTCGGTGTCTGCTTCGATCTCGTGGAAGTTCTTCATGACTTCGACGAGACCGATCGTCTCGCCTTCTTCGACGGTGTCGCCTTCTTCGACAAACGGTGGGTCTTCGGGGTCTGGTCGCCGATAGAAGACGCCGGGCATCGGAGAGTTGACGGTCGTTTTTTCGGACATAGTGGTGTGTTCTATATTGAACTCGGTCTGGATTAGCTTCTTTCCTTCGGCTTTCGTTCGAGTGCGGTTTGGATCGTTGGACCTCAGTTTGTCGATTCGATTTCGGCTCGAATCGTCTCGAGGCGATCGTCGCGTGCCTCGCGGGCGGCGATCGCTTCGTCGACGTCGACGGCTTCGAAGTACACTGACTTGTGGGTTTGGCGCTGTGCGAGCAGGCCACGGTCGGCGCTGATGACGGTGCCGACGGTCGAGTAGCCGCCGCCGGTGACCGCATCCTGCATGAGGACGATCGGTTTCTGTGGCACCTGAATCGATCCAATCGGATAGCCGAGGTCGACGACGTTCGACGGGTCGGTGCCCGCGCCAAACGGCTGTTCGCGTTCTTTGAACTCGAGTTCTGGCCCCTCGAGTCGGTAGCCGGTTCGATCCGCTTCCGCCGAGACCTTCCACTCGGCCTCACAGAGGCGTTCTTTGCTCTCGTCGGTCAGCCGATAGCTCGTGAGCCCGATGACGATGCGGACGGTGTCTTCGTCCGCGTACGATGGAACGTACTCGTCGTCGAGTTGTGTGTCGACCAGCTCGGACGGAGTGCCGTCGGCCTCGCCGATCGGGAGTTCGTCACCCTCCTCGAGTCCGCGTCCTTCGTGGCCGCCGATTCCAACGAGGGTGTACGTCGAGCGACTGCCCATCACTTCGGGGACGTCGACGCCACCGGCGACGGCGAGATATGCGCGCGCGCCCTCGGTCGCGAACGCCAACTCGAGTTCGTCGCCAGCGTCGACGGCGACGGTTTCCCACGTGCCGATCGACTCGCCGTTGAGCGTTGGCGACATGTCGGCTCCGGTGATGGCGATGACGGCGTCTTCGTCGAACGTTGCCGTGATTCCCTGATAGGTCATCTCGATCGTCGCGGCGTCGGCGTTGTTGCCGACGAGGTAGTTCGCGACCGTGTGGGCGTACTTGTCCATCGCGCCCGATGGCGGCATGCCGATGTGGTAGTGGCCAAAACGGCCGCGGTCCTGTACCGTACTCGCGATCCCGCCTTCCTGAATGGTGATCATGCTAGGTCCTCCGTGAGTTGGTCGTTGTACTCGAGTGGCGATTCGAAGAACTCCTCGGTCGAGAAGTTCACGCGCTTGTAGGTGTACTCGTACGTTCCGTCCTCGACCTCCTCGCGGATCGCGTCGTACTCCTCGCGGTCGATCGGTCTGTAGTTCAGGATGTCGCCGGGGTTCGGGAAGACCATCGAGTCGCTGAAATCAGCCAACTCCTGGTCGACGTCGAGCACTTCGACAGGGGTTCGGCCGTAGAGTTGGTAGCCGCCGGCGCCCTGTACCGGGTAGATAACCGAGAACGCACCGCCGAAACCGACTGCGCGACTGGGCGTGTCGGTTCGTGGCTCGACGTATTTGGGTACCTCGAGTTGCTGGTCTCGAGGCACCATCTGGAAACACCACGGCAGGCCCGGCACGAATCCAACCATCGTGACCATGTGCGGGGCCGAGACGAACGCCTCGAGGAAGGAGTCGACGTCGTCGAATCCGTTGAGCTCGGCCGAATACTCGAGGTCGGTCCCGTCCGGATCTTGGTGGCGGTCGCGGAACTCCATGAGCGTCTCGTGGGTCCACGGATCTTCGAACAGGACGGGGATGTCGATGACGCGAGTTTCCCACTCGTAGTTCTCGACGTCGAGTTCCGCTTCGATCTCTTTGAGTTCCGCGATCACGTCGTCCGGATGGATAACGCCCGGGTCGATACGGAGCATGTAAGAGGCGTTTGCCGGACAGTTCTCGATGATCCCGTCGATATCGCGCTCGGCGACCTGCTGGGTGATCGCCATCGCCTTAAAATTGGCAGTGAAACTCATCTCTTCCGCGAGCTCGACGAATACGTGGTCGTCAGCCCCGTACTCGTATCGTGGCTCCGGAAGGTCTTTCGGTGTAATCTCGTTTGCCATGCTGTACGATGACAATTCAGAGTACACGCTTGAATAGATATTGGTCGGTGATTAACATTCTCACGTGATCTCGAACCAAATTCAACGAGGTGATGTTCAGGGAAATAGGGTACAACCCCGGTTGCTCGTAGCCGTGACTGTCGCCACCATTTCTGGGTCGCGTTCCACTCGACGCACTCGAGTGTCTCTTGAGTCGGACCATCGACTCATTGCGGTCGGCCACCACGAGCGTATCGTAATAACTGAACCGATTCACACACTGACGTTCAGTGGCTACTATCTTTCTGCGAGGAGAGAATCCCGTCGTTTACGGCGTTGACGAGAGCGGAGCTCTCGTTCGCACATCAGAACGCGAAGCGTTCTGAGGACGGGAGTGAATCTGACAACGCCAACACAACCACCGTTCAGCAGCAATACGGATATCTAAGTGGAATCGCTCCGTAGCATGACGTACACCGAGGCGGTCACACCGCCACTCAAATGCACAATATCGGGACTCCGAGACCCAGAACGTTCGAGACACCCTGTTGAACCGCTGTGGTGTCTCGGTCAACAAGATAACTCCGAGTCCTCATGCCGAGGATAGGAGTAACGGCGGTGTGGCCCCGCCAGCGGCCTGTCATGCCGACAGGTCGTAAACCAGCAAATATCCCAACCCAGCGGTGCGGTGCCGTGGGAAGCCTCGCCGTTTACGGCGAGGAGGAGGCCACAGAGCCCCCAACGCACTTTTGCGCCGACGTGGAACCCATTCGTGATGCGCATTCCCACACGTCTTCAGAGCGGAGCGATATCGGCGGTACCTATGGGGTCGGTAGATGAGTCTTCCTCCGGTAGTCGTCTTGGCAGATACGTTCTGGTAACGGCCGGCGTTCTCATCGTCGTCTACCTCGTGACCCGAGTGTTTGGCTCGAGCGACGACGCTGTCGACGAAATACAGGAGCGAGCGATGGACGCGGTCCTCGATGAACCGACCCGGCCCGTTTCCGAGGCTCAGGACCGAGCCAGCGACCTCGTCACGATTCCGATCGACGAAGTTGACGGAGATGCTGTCGAATCCGACGTCGATTCGCCTACGGATGCGGGCGAACGGATCGACGACGAGCTCGACGAGGCAGGGCCAAAGGCCGAGGACACCGACGACGAGCTCGACGAGGCAGGGCCAAAGGCCGAGGACACCGACGACGAGCTCGACGAGGCAGGGCCAAAGGCCGAGGACACCGACGACGAGCTCGACGACGAAATCGCCGAGCGCGCGGAATCGGACGTCCAGACGGAGCAGACCGAACCGGGCGAGATGACGGTCGACGAGGACGTCGTGGAGGAGCTCATCGACGATGGTGACGCCGGCTCCGAGTCCAAACCCGAGAGCGAGCGGACCGAAGACGACGAAAGTGACGATGCCGAGGACGAAGACACTGCCCAGTGAGCGGCTGTCGATGCGAATTACGGCGTCTCGCATCCAGTCGCTGCTGTGCTGTCTCGGTCCCGGTGTCTCGTCTGCCGCGTCCGTCCATGCAGGTACTCGAGTCGACCGGAGCGTGGCGCTTATCCGCCGTTCGCCCCTACCCCGGGGCGATGACTGACGGGGACGTCGCAGCGTTTACGCATCTCGGGTCGACGGTTCGCGGGGCGCTCTCCGAACGCGGTTTCTCGAGGCCGACGCCGCCGCAACAGCTGGCGATTCCGCCGTTGTCTGCCGGCCAGCATACGCTCGTGATCGCACCGACGGGTAGCGGCAAGACCGAGACGGCGATGTTGCCCGTCTTCGATCACCTGCTGGACGACCCACCCGAGGGGTTCGGCGCGCTTTACGTCACCCCGCTGCGGGCACTCAACCGCGACATGCGCGAACGCCTCGAGTGGTGGGGCGACTATCTCGACCTCGCGGTCGACGTTCGCCACGGTGATACGACCCAGTACCAGCGCGGGAAGCAAGCGGAGAACCCACCGGACGTGCTGGTGACGACGCCCGAAACCCTGCAGGCGATGCTCACCGGCGAGCGGCTGCGGGAGGCCCTCCGAGACGTTTCCCACGTCGTGATCGACGAGGTTCACGAACTCGCGGCGTCGAAACGCGGCGCCCAACTCGCGGTTGGCCTCGAGCGACTACAGGACCTCTCAGGGCAAATCCAGCGAATCGGCTTGTCGGCGACGGTCGGCGATCCTGCCGAGGTCGGGCAGTTCCTGACCGGCGGCCGACCCTGTGAGATCCGAGAGATCGACGTCGGAAGCAACGTCGACGTCACCGTTCGCGAACCCGAGATCACCGACGAAGACGAACGGCTGGCAGGCGAACTGATGACCGAAGCCGACACGGCCAGCCACGTTCGCCTGATTCGGGACCTCGTCGCCAAACACGAGTCGACACTGATCTTCGTCAACACGCGACAGACGGCCGAGGCGCTGGGCTCGCGGTTCACCGAACTCAACCTTCCCATCGGCGTCCACCACGGCTCGCTCTCGAAGGAGGCCCGGATCGACGTCGAGGATCGGTTCAAAGCCGGCGAACTGGACGGCCTGCTCTGTACGTCCTCGATGGAATTGGGGATCGACGTCGGCCGCGTCGATCACGTGATCCAGTACAAAAGCCCCCGGCAGGTGACGCGACTGCTACAGCGGATCGGGCGTGCGGGCCACCGCCAAGACGCGGTCTCGAGCGGTACGATCGTCACGACCCGGCCCGACGACACGCTCGAGGCGGTCGCGATCGCCCGCCGAGCGCGCGACGGGGAGGTCGAACCGACGGCGATCCACGACGGGAGTCTCGATGTGGTCGCAAACCAGATCCCGGGCTTCGTTCAGAGCCGTGGCTCGACACCGCTACGCGAGGCCTACGAGACCGTCTCGCGCGCGTATCCGTTCCGCGACCTTCCCGAGGAGACGTTCCGCGAGGTCGTCTCGGAACTGCATCGCAACCGAATCGTCTGGTTCGACGAGGGTGAGGATCGCCTCGAGACGACCGGCGGCACCTGGCAGTACGTCTACGCGAACCTCTCGATGATCCCCGACGAGGAGACCTACGAGGTCCACGACATCGCCTCGAGCACTCAGATCGGGACGTTAGACGAGCGGTTCGTGGTCAACTTCGCCCAGCCCGGCGAGGTGTTCATCCAGCGCGGCGAGATGTGGCGCATCGCCGAGATCGACGACGAGGAGGCGCGAGTGAAGGTCAGCCCGATCGAAGACCCCGCGGGTGAGGTGCCGTCGTGGACCGGTCAGGAGATTCCCGTTCCCGCTGCGGTTGCCGGTGAGGTCGGCGAGATCCGAGCCGTCGCCGAACCACAGCTGTCGGCTGGTGCGGATGCTGGGGCCGTTTCGCGAGACCTCATCCAGCGCTATCCGGCTGACGAGGAGACGCTTACGCGTGCCTGCGAACAACTCGAGCGTCAGGTCGCGGCCGAGGCCCCGATGCCGACGGCGGATCGGCTCGTCCTCGAGCGGCAGGGTCGAACGCTCGTCTTGAACGCACCGTTTGGCCACATGATCAACGAAACGCTCGGTCGCGTGCTCTCCTCGTTGCTCGGCCAGCAGGCCGGCTCGTCCGTGGGCCTCGAGACGGACCCCTACCGGATCGAACTCGAGGTGCCGAGTTCGGTGGCGACCAGCGATGTGCTGGCGGTGCTCGAGGATACCGATCCCGACCACGTCGAGGCGATCATCGAACTCGGCCTCAAGCGCTCGGATGCACTCGCCTTCCGGCTCGCACAGGTCTCTGCCAAGTTCGGCGCGCTCAAACGCTGGCAGCACAGCGGTTCCGGACGACTCTCGAGCGACCGGCTGTTGGCAGCGCTCGAGGACACGCCGATGTACGACGAGGCGATCCGGGAGGTGTTCCACGAGGATCTGGACGTCGACCGGGCGAGTGTGGTCCTCGAGCGGCTCCAGTCGGGCGAACTGGAACTCGTTACCCACCGAGGGCGGACGCCGGTTGGACAGGGCGGCCGCTCGGCCGGTGGAAAGGAGTTGCTAGCACCCGAGAACGCCGACGCGAGCGTGATCAAGACGGTCAAAGAGCGCCTGCAGAACGACCGCATCATCCTGCTCTGTACCCACTGCAAGGAGTGGAAAGCCACGACGAAAGTCAGGCGTGTCGCCGACCAGCCCGAGTGTCCCGAGTGTGGCTCGACGCGAATCGCGTCGCTGAACCCGTGGGCCGACGAGGTCGTGCAGGCGGTCCGCGCCGAGGAGAAAGACGACGAACAGGCGTCGATGACCGAACGCGCCTATCGGAGCGCCAGCCTCGTTCAGAGCCACGGCAAACAGGCCGTGATCGCGATGGCTGCCCGCGGCGTCGGGCCACACAACGCCGCCCGGATCATCAACAACCTTCGGGAAGACGAAACCGAGTTCTATCGTGACATCCTCTCGAAAGAACGTGAGTACGCGCGCACGCAATCGTTCTGGAATTAGGGACGTTGGATTAGAGCGGTAGAAGAGCGGCTCTCGTCGCCATTGACTAGGTATCTCCCCGCCGACGGAGACCGCATACAATAATAAACCCAGTTCTTATGATGGCGACTGGCCAAGCATGTGCAATGGAATCTGGTCCGCCTTCCTCGTCATCCGCTGGACATACGGACCACCGCGACGGATCGACCGTTCACGACCCCGACTTGGGTTCGCTCCACACAGCGGCGGGTATCGCCAGTGTCTGGATGCAACCGGACGGAACGATCATCGACACCAACGACGCCTTCGTGTCATTGACCGGATACGGCCGCTCCGAACTGCTCGGAACCTCGCTTTCGACGCTCGTCGAGGACACGGCCCCCTCGCTCGAGTCACTCGTCACCGATGACGGATCCGGCCCGGTCTCGACGACGCTTCCGATCCGAACCGGCGCGGAGACGAGACGCTCCGTCGAGATCCACCTCGAGCGCTTTGAGACCGAGGACGGGTCGCCACGGATCGTCGGCCTCGTCAACCGTCGAGCAACGACGACGGAATCCGCATCGTCGTCCGAGTTCACCTACGGACGAACGTTTCAGGCGCTCGCTGACGCACTTCAAGACGGGATCATCGTTCTGGATACGAACAGCGATATCCAGTACACCAACCCTGCCGTCGAACGCATTCTCGGCTATCCACCCGACGAACTGGTCGGATCCAGTAAGGTCACGATCATCCCGCCACGGCTCCGGCAGACACACCTCGACGCGTTACAGCGGTATCTCGAGACGGGGGAGCGAAAAATAAACTGGACGTACGTCGAACTCCCGGGCCAACACAAAGCCGGCCACGAAGTCCCGCTCGGGGTGTCGCTGAACGATTTCTGGTACGACGACGACCGCTATTTCGTGGGGCTGTTCCGTGATATTTCGCCACGGAAGGAGGCCGAACGAACGCTCACGGCGAAGGTCGCCCAACTCGAGTCGATCGCCTATCTGGGCCGACGCGCACTCGAAAACCGGGATACGGACGATCTTCTCGAGAACGCGACCGAACTGATCGCTGCAGCACTCGACATCGAGTGTTGTGTCATCTACGACTCCGAGACGGGCGGCACCGACGACGCGTTTCGGGTTCGTTCGCACGTTGGCTGCGACGACACCGTTCTCGAGGCTGAAATCCAACACTCGAGTGCCGACTCGCTGCCCGAGGCCACGCTTGCCGCGCGCGAACCGATCGCCGTCGAATCCTTCGAGACTGATGGTCGGGTTTCCGGCTCGACTGGACTGCCCGACCACGGCATCACGAGCGGGATCGGCGTTCCGATCGGCCCGACGACCGACTCACCGGGCGTCCTCGCCGTCTACAGCGCTGACGAACGGGAGTTCGCTGACCACGATATCGACTTTCTCGAGAGCGCTGCGACGATCCTCGCGACGGCGATCGAACGGCAGGCGTATGAGCGTCGCCTCAACGACACGGTCGCCGAACTCGAGGTCTCGAACGAGCGCTTAGAGCAGTTCGCCTACGCCGCTTCACACGACCTGCAGGAACCGTTGCGGATGGTTTCGAGCTATCTCCAACTCATCGAGAGCCGGTATGCCGACGACCTCGACGACGACGGTGAGGAGTTCATCCAGTTCGCCGTCGACGGCGCTGAGCGAATGCGTGACATGATCGACGGCCTCCTCGAGTACTCTCGAGTCGATTTGAAGGGTGCGCCGCTCGAACCGGTCGATCTCGACGTGGTGCTCGAGGATGTCCTGACCGACTTGCAGGTGATGGTCGAACAGTCCGACGCCGAGATTACGGCGGTGTCGTTGCCCGAGGTTCAGGGCGACGCCGGCCAGCTTCGGCAGGTGTTTCAGAATCTGCTGTCGAACGCGATCGAGTACAGCGGTGACGGTCAGCCGCGGGTCCACATCGATGCTGAGCGAACCGGCTCGATGTGGCGTCTCTCGGTCCACGATGAGGGGATCGGTATCGACGCCGAGGAGACGTCGAAGATCTTCCAGGTGTTCCAGCGACTCCACAGCCGCATGGAGCACGATGGGACGGGAATCGGACTTGCGCTCTGCCAGCGTATCGTCGAGCGCCACGGCGGTGAGATCTGGGTCGACTCACAACCTGGTGCGGGTTCGACGTTTTCGTTTACCTTGCAGCCGGCCGAGACTCCCCAGCGAAACCGTTGCGTGTGAATCGGTGGTCCCATTCGGCCTTCGTTCACCGTTACACCGACCGGCTCTGCCCACCATCGTAACGGCCATACGACCTGATTGCGTGTGTTCGGGCATGAACTTCGCGCCGGGGGCCTGGAAGTACGCCGTTCTTCCTCTGCTTGCTGCACCGTTCGCGCTCGTGTTCAGCGTGACGGCGAGTCTCCTTGCACTCGCCGCCAGTGTCGGGACACTCGCCTTTTTCCGCGACCCTGAGCGGACGCCGCCGCCGACTGGCGTCGTCTCACCGGCCGATGGGAACGTCTCCGTGCTCCGCGAGGAGGGCAACCGCGTTCGACTGGGCGTCTTCATGAACGTCTGGCACGTCCACGTCATCCGCGCGCCGTTCGACGCCGCCGTGACGGACGTCGAACACGTCTCCGGTGCGAACCGCCCGGCGTTTTCGAAGGAGTCGGATCGCAACGAGCGCGTGCACGTTCGATGTGAGACGGACTCTCCGAACCTCCCTGCAGCCGAGGGATCGGCGACGGGGGCGACTCGAGACGCCGATGCGCCGGATTCGGACGCGAGCGACGCCGAAGTCACGTTCATCGCCGGCGCGTTCGCCCGTCGCATTCACCCCTACGTCGAACGCGGCGACGACGTCGCCCGCGGCGACCGACTCGGCCACATCGCCTTCGGTAGCCGCGTCGACCTGCTCTTTCCCCCTACGGTGGACCTCGAGGACATCGCTGTCGACGTGGGTGATTCGATGACTGCCGGGGAGACGGTGGTACTCGAGACGGCCGCGGAAATGGATTTCGACGTCGGCATCGAGTGAGATCAGCGCCGGGCTCGAAAGTCGTAAACTGGCTGCGGACGTGCGTTCAGTTTCCCAATAGTCACGAATGACAGTCACCCGTGCCTGAACTATTGCCCACCTATATTTCGCTGGCCATCGTTCGAGTGGGTATGTACCGTGCAATCCTGCCAGAAGGACAGATCGCCTGCGAGCGGTACGAACACACGGATAAAGGACTCGAGTTGTACGACAAAGACGACGAGTTCCTCGCGTTCGTTCCGTACGCGAACCTCCATGCACTGGCTGACGACGAGATCTACGCGGCCGACGAACGATCGATCATGTAATCAGGCCGGGGCTTGATCGATGGCCTCGAGTTGTTCGCGATATCGATTGCGAACGGTGACGACGGTCGTCTGTGCGGTATCGGCGACTGCCCGCTGGGGAATCGTCTCGTCACAGAGCAAGCCGGCAGCGTAGATGGCTGCGGCGGCGAAGCCGGTCGGTGATTTCCCCGAATGGAGCCCCTGCTGGGTCGTTTCGTCGATGATCTCGACGGCTTTCGTTTCGACGTCTTTGTCGACATCGAGCTCGGAACAGAACCGGGGGACGAACTGGCGTGGATTCGTCGGCTCCAAGTTGATGTCGAGTTCGTCCGCGATGTATCGATAGGTCCGACCGATCTCGCGCTGGTCGACTCGGGAGACGGAGGTTACTTCCTCGAGACTGCGTGGAATGTCCTCCTTTCGACAGGCAGTGTAGAGTGCGCTGGTTGCAACGCCTTCGATCGACCGGCCCCGGATGAGGTCTTGCTCGAGTGCCTGTCGGTAAATGACGCTTGCCGTCTCCTTGACGGGTTTCGGAACACCGAGAGCACTGACCATGCGGTCGATCTCCGAGAGAGCGTACTTGAGGTTTCGTTCGCCGGCGTTTTTGGTTCGAATGCGTTCCTGCCAAACCCGGAGCCGGTGGAGCTGGCCGTGTTTGTCGGCCGACATCGAGTGGCCGTTGGCGTCTTTGTTACGCCAGTCGATCGTCGTCGTCAGCCCCCGGTCGTGCATCGACTGGGTGAGTGGCGCACCGACACGGGAGAGTTCGTCGTGTTCCTGGGCGTTGAACGCACGCCATTCCGGACCGTAGTCGATCGGATCTTCGGTCAGGACGAGGCCGCACTCCTTACAGACTCGTTCGCCGCGGTCCGGATCGTGTACGATCGTATCCGTTTCGCAGTCCGGACACAGCCCAGGCTCTGTCTTCGTTGATTCTGTCTTCGTGTGATCGATGAGGGACCGCGTCATCAGTGACAAATGAATCCGTGCAGGCATTGTAAGGGTGTAACATGGTTTCGCGAGAAACCCCGACTTACTGGGTCGGTCGATAATGCCCGAAGAGGAGAAGAGAAAGCAGCGACATACTGTCGCTGTGCCCGACTAAGGCGATCGACTGATTCGTGCCGAAACCGTGTCCCATCGGTCCGCTACGGGCGAAGCGCCGTGATGGCGTCCTCGCCCTGTCGTGTAGGATGTGGACATAGCACATGAAACGTGGGCATAGTTTCGACGATCCAGCGCCGTAAATCACGTATTCATTCTGTAAATCTGCCTTTCTGATCCGAACTGTCGTTTGTCTTTATGTCGCAAGCGACAAACGTTCAGTACCAGTGTCGTGTCCCAGCTCTCCGAATCGGGCCCCATCCATGCTTCGCTGTCCACACAATCGTCTCCTTCGTACGCGAACAATAAACAGCCTCAAGTACGCGATACTGACCACCGCTGTTCGAACCCGCAAGCGAGCGTTATTTCGCCGCTCCGACCGACCGCGACTGCGGCTGCGAAGTCGACCCGTACCTGCTTTGCAGCCGGTGCGAAACGTGGCTGTGCTTAAGAGTGTCAGTATTGGTGTACAACTTGGTGTGTCAATCGTGACTGCGACTTGCCGAATAGGACCGGTGCGGTTTCCGTCGTCCCGATGCGATGGACGTTGTTTCGCTTCCCGTAACTCGTCGGAATCGGATTCGAACGGGGGTCTAACGCCCGGAGGCCAAGACTAATGTCGTCTATCGATACCTCGCTTCCAGACGAGATCGCGTCGGTGACCGAGTCGGGCGAAGAGCAACGGCTTTCGAAAGACGTCATCTTCGAACTGCTGAAAAACCGCCGCCGACGGGAAGTACTCGCCTATTTACTCGAGGCGGACGAGACGGTGACGCTCGGTGAACTCGCCGAGCAGATCGCCGCCTGGGAGAACGATACTGACGTGAGCGCGCTGAGCTCCGATCAGCGAAAGCGCGTGTACGTTGCGCTTTATTAAACACATCTCCCGAAAATGGACGATGCTGGAATCGTCGAGTACGATCAGGACCGTGGCCTGATCTCGCTTGCGGATAACGCCGATCTGTTGATGATGTATCTCGATACGGATACGCATCGCCAGGATCGGTGGGATCGATGGTATGCCGCGCTCAGTGCCGTTGGTGCAGCGCTCGTTACCGGGACGTTTCTCGGCCTGCCACCGCTGTCGGCCATTCCAACGCTCGGTATCGCTGGGCTCGTCGTCGTCGCGTTTTTCGTGCTGTCGGCTGCACACGTCGTTACGAACCGCCAACAGGAACGGAACGTCGACGGCAAACTCTCACGAATCGAGTAGCGCCGGCGACTCGAGCGACGATGTTGTCGGATTTGGGTCGTCGACTATGACTCGGATCCGACGGCTGTAGTGACATCGCTCGAGCGATGCATTGAGCTGACCTGCCCGTGTGAGCGTCGGACGGACTCTCACGTACTCCTGTTCGTGAGGGTAAGAAGGACTTTTATTCACGGCTCCCGAACAGACGACTGGCTCCCGACGACCGTCATCCAGTACCGGAGCAGTTCGCGTGCCAGCATCTGTTCCCGTTCAGGCGCGGGGGCCACCTTTACTCTCGACTTGCTCTCCACTGTGATCGGCAGGATAGTTCGAACTGAATCGCGTCCACATTCAGCGCGTCGTATGGTCGAATAGCCGGTGCCGGTGACAGTCGATGACTACTATCGATGCTACTGCTCTCGGACGTTGTACTGAACGTCGACGGCGGCCTTGCCACAGAGGGTGAAATCTTCGATGTCGCCGTCGAACCAGTAGGCGTCGAGCCAGTTGCCCACTGCACCGCGGACAGCTTTGCCTTCGATGACGTCTTCGTCGTCGATCGAGGCATCCTGATACTCGGATTTGACGACGGAACCGCTGGCTTTGAACGAGTAGGTACTCGGCTCGTCGGCGTCGGTGCCGTCGATCACGAGTGCGTGTGGAAGCAGTTCGTGGTCGCCGTAGTCGGCCGGATCGATCTGGTCGCCGTCGAGCGAGACGGTCGCCTCACCGTCGATAACCGTAACGTCGGTCAGCGCACCGGAAAATCGGAACGTCTGGCTGTCGTCGGTGACCGAACTCTGGACGGTCGAACCGGATATCGTCGTCGCCTCGTCTTCCGGATCGTCCTCACTGGCGATGTCGATCGTCCCTTCGACGGTGATCTCAAAACTCGTCGGCGATCCTTGCCCTTCGACCTCCAGCACGTGGGGGAGTTCCTCTCCGTAGTCGGCCGGATCGACCTCGTCACCGTTGACCAGTACCGTTCCCGGCCCGTCGACCGTGAGCTGCTCGAGGTCGCCGCTGAAGCGGAAGGCGTCCTTCCAGTTCGCGACGACACCGCTTGCGAGCGCCCCGTCGATCTCGAGTGCGTCGTCGATCGTCGCCCCCTCGTCGTTCGACGGCTCGAGTTCGCCGTCGACGTTGAACTCGTAGCGGGTGACGTCCGAATCGTCGCCGTCGACGAGGAGCACGTTCTCGAGGCCGTCGTCGCTGTCATCGTCGTCGCTGTCGTCCTCGACCGGCTCCGCGCTGCTCGAGGCGGTGCCGGTGCTCGCGGCCCCCGACGCGGCTGCCTCAGCGGACGTCGGAACGCCGTCTGGGATCGAGAGGTCCGGGTTAGTCGAGACGTCGTCGCCGATGGAGACCGTCGACCCGCTCGCACGCTGAATGTTGCCGCGGTAGCCACCGCTCTTGAAGGTGACGCTGCCGGGCGAGCCGTTGGCGCCGGCGACGAGTGCGTAGGGGTACGGCCCGTCGGCGAAATTCGAGTCTCGAATCGTGACGGTGCCGCCGTTCCAGACCCACACGGGGCGGCCGTTGGTCTCGGTGTAGCCGCCGTAGCCGGGGCCGTAGTCGGTGTTGTCGTTGTACGCGACACAGTTTTCGATCACGTCGTCACCGCTTGCACAGCGGAACGTCGTGACGCCGTTGTTCTTTCCGAAACAGGTATCGAAGTGGACACTGCTCGGTCCAGAAGCGGTGTTAGAACAGTAAAAGCCGTTGTTCGGGAAGCCCTGCACGTTACAGCGACGGAACGTCAGATTCGCCTTGCTGCCGCGGTGCATGAAGACTGCACCGGGACCGTGGACGAAACTCGAGCCTTCCTTGGTCGCCCCGTCACCCATATAGATATTTTCGAAGAGAATGTCGCCGCGGCCGGCATTGATCGAGATCAGGAACTGATCCCCGCGATAGAGCCCTTTGAACCCGATGTTTCGAATCACCGAGTTCGCGCCCGTGACGTTCAGGAGGATGCTGTTGCCCGTCGAAACGTCGATGAGTTTGTTCTCGAACGTCTCTCCGCGACCGATGTTGATCACTTGCCCGCGTGCGCGGATGACGTCATAGTCGCTGCTGTCGGCGCTCGCGCTCGTCCCGAACGCCGTAGCAACTGCAGTCGTCGCGCCAGCGAGTTTCATGTACGACCGTCGATGGAGTAATTTCGAATTACCGTTCTCGGGTGCCGACTGGTCCATGCCGTCGGCGAATCGATCTGTGTCCAGTTCCGAAGGTTCGCGTGCCATGCAATCGGGTAATACAATACTACTACCATAAACTTTCCCTTCTATTTTACCTAAAATTTACAGACTCTAGATTCTATCTGAGTGTTTTGGGAAGAAATACTCGAATTTATCTATTGGTATTTTATATATCTCTCTCAGCTACTGGTCCGACGGGTAATCCCATATTACGACTCGTTCGTGGCCAAGCCGCCGGCTCACTCGATGGGTAATACGAATTTACCGACCACTTCAGTCAGTTTTCGATCGACCACACGTCACCAGCGGGCCGTCTCGAGAGATGGGGCCCTGATGAACAGGGCAGGTGGACGACGAACGAGCAGCGAAACGGATGGAGGGAAAATTGGAATCGCGTCAGCGGGGAGGAGGTTGCGTCAGCAGGGTGGAGGAAGCGTCAGCGAGGGTCTCGCGTTGTACCGATACGTTCGCCGTTAGTTACTGCCAGTCGCGGCCTCTTCGGGGGTTGTCGGCGTGCCCTTCGGGACGAATGCCTCGGGATCGGTACCCGAGTCGCCCTCGAGCTGGACGGTCGAGCCGGCGTGTTCGGCGATACCGGCCTGATCGTCGTAGTCGGTATCGCGGAGGACGACGTTCGTTCCCTGGCCGTTCGCACCGGCGTCGATGGCGGTGTTGTGTCCGTTCATTTCGATCTGGCAGCCCTCGACTTCGACCGTGCCGGGCGACCAGGCCCAGATCCCACGGCCGACGTACCCGTCGTCGTCGACATAGACACTGGAGTTCGTCACCTTGCTGCCTTCCGTTGCGAGTCGGAAGTGCGAGACGTAACAATTGGCAGCGAAACAGCTGTCGATGTGGATCGTCCCGCCGCCTTTGTTCCCGGGCGCGGAGCCGTAGATCGCGTTGTCCGCGAAGCCCTGAATGTTGACGTTCTTGAAGTCGATGTGGCCGGAGTGATCGGGGGCAACCCAGAAGGCAGTCTGTCCGTGCCCGTTGGGGTTGCCGTTGCCAGTACTCGAGCCATCGCCGAGGTAGACGTTTTCGATGGTACAGCTCCCACCGGCGGTATCGGAGATACCGAACGTTGCGGAGCCAGTCCCGGACGTGTTCTCACCTTTGAAACCGATGTTGCGGATCGTCCAATCACTGCTGTGGGCAGTGATGACGATATCTTGACCGGTTGTCATGTCGATGAGTTTGTTCTCCCAGGTTTCACCGTCGCCGATGGTGATGGTCTGGCCGGTGGCTTCGATCTCCTCGTAGTCGTCCTCGGCGGTCGTCGTGCCGGCCGCACCGAGCGTGGTGGCCGCGGTCGCTACTGCTGCGAGCGAGCGCACGTAGCTGCGGCGGCTTAATCCACTGTTACGGGTTGCGTTCGGCGTAGTGTCCGTCTCGGACGTACGGGGGTTCTGCGCCATACATCTTCGTAACCTGGCCTTACAGCCATAAACTTTTCTTTGTCGAGGAAGGTAAAATTTACAGAATATATTGCTAACACTGCATAATACGACACAATCTGTGACTATTCGTTCACGAAATTATGATGAACTACCCACCGAACCTGGCCTCGAGTAACCCGGCTTTGTGGCATAAATATCGGCTTACTTTGGGAGTGAGGGTTTCTACCGGTCGATCCGTTCCTAGTCCCGTTGACGCTACGACATCGACTCGGCTGTCGCTCGAGGTCGATCTGGTGGGTACCAGTCCGGCATTACTCGGTCGAAACTGACGGGAACCGACTGCGGATGGCGTTCACTCGGCACCTGTTATTCGATGGTGTGCCGCTGGCTGGGCAGTGTCGCCTCGAGCGGCTGACTGGGGCTCGCGAGTGCAACAACCGTTGTACCCGTCGGGTACTCGTTCCAGCCGTGGTCGTCGCTCGGCGATCGTACGGTGAGTCACGATGGTGAACACCGACGCTGTGACGGGTTCCGACGGCGACCGGTGTGGCAGACGATCACCGGCTATGCAAGGGCGCACTGCTCGTCGAGGCAGTTCGGTCGGTCGGATGCCTTGCGGACCGGTCCACTGTCATCGCAGCTGCGGTCGCGGTACGTATCCGACTGCAGTAGCACTGCAATCTCGTGCAGTCGCGTGCATCTGCAGTCACGTGTGACTGTTGTCGTGCAGCCGCGCCAGCGCGTTACAGTCGCATATCACGTCGTGTCGCTCACTGTGAGCCGAACGCGTACACGCGCGAAAGTAAACTTACTAATTGATTCTCTCGAAGACTGCTCCCCGGGAGCGATTCCAACCGCGAACGACTCGAGAGCCCCCGTCGCGATCCGGTAGTCAGTGTGCTTTCGATCGCGTCACCGACAGCAGGTCGCGCTCGAGAACGGAGATCCCGCGGCGTCCAACAACTGTGATCGCCCGTCGAGTACGGGTCCACAGGGCGACAGTACGACCGTTCTGCCCGCGGCGCGTCACTCCGTGCTCGAGACGACGTACATTCGGAACTCGTCGTTCGAGATCACCTTGTTCGCTTCGGGGGATCGTTCGAACTCCTCGAGGGTGTCCTCGCTGTAGTAGAGCTCCTGATAGACGCCGAGTTCGCGGGTAATATCGTATTGTGTCATGATGAAGTAGTAGTCGATGCCGTTGTAGGCGTCCGCGTAGTCGCCGTCTTCGAACGCCTCGGAATCGACGGTTCCGCTGTCGACCGTCGCGCCGCTCAGCGTCCCGTCACCTTCGACGCCGTTGAGCCCGTGGTCGTATCGGTAGGGATCGTAGCCCATCCCCGCGTGGGGGAGGTCCTCGTCTGCGTGTTCAAACCCTGACTCGTAGCCGCTGAACTTCTGATCGGTGACGTGCTGTCCCGGATCGTAGATCATGGGTGAGGCAAACACCGTCATCAGGCCGAGAACGAGACAGATACTGAGGCCGAGCGCTGCGATGGCCGTCCCGCCTGGTCTCGAGACGTAGTTCGAAAGCGTGCCGACGCCACGTGAGATGGCAACACCAGCGAGAATTGTCAGGAGCACGGCAATGAAGCCGAGTTGACGGAACGCCATCGTCGGGGTTCCGACGAAGTAGACCACGAACATTCCGGTCAGCGGGACCATCGAAATCGCGAGATAGTTGACCAGCGACTTCGCTTCGGGGGCGAGTCGTGTCCGGCCGAGCCACACCAACAGAACGAACACGCCGACGATGAGCGAGATAATCGCCGACTCGAGGAACATGGTCACGAACAGTTCGCCGAGACTGCCGCCGATTTCTGTGAGCGAGGAACCACGCTGGTCGACCTCGGCGCCGCTCCCGACGTCTTCAGTCAGGAGCCCGACGACCAGGATGAGGAGCGCGTCTCTGAACCGCTCGTTGCTCAATGCCCAGAGCCCGAACACCACGCCGAGGACGATCGTGTGTGCGTACATCGTCGGGTGATCGAGGATTGGATGGTCGTCGGAGCGCCGGCGGACGATGTACTGGACGCTGCTGATCGCCCCGAGCAGGACGACGATGTTGACCATCTGCTGAGGGTGGATTAACAGGAGTCCGATGCCGGACAGGACGACGAGGAGGCTAAACGGTGAGAGTCCGAGCGGGAGTCGCTCGATGGTTGCCCGCCGGCGGAGATACGCGAACACTGCGAAGATGACGACGGGGGCTAGAAAGAGCGCGTTCGAGTTCGTGTGGACGCCCATGTGTGTCGCGATGTTGTTGATCGGCAATACCATCCACGAGACGATCGCGGCGGCACCGATCGCCATACTGGGTCCAGTTAGCTCTCGCACGACCAGTGGCACGAAGATCAGAAACGGCACGAACGTGATGACCATGCTAAACAGCAGGGCGCGCTCGATCGGGATGCCACCGGCGTAATGAAAGACGGATGCGATCGAGTGAATCGCCGGATAGAACAGTTCGTGGGGTGCCAACTCGCCGGCGACGATGTCTCGCGTCCAGCCCAGATGGGTGAGCGCGTCACCCATTCCGGCGAACCGATAGTTTCTGATCACCGGCAGGCTGACGATGCCGGTCACCGTGATCGCACCGAGACCGATTCCCAACGCCTGTTCGCGTCCGCGACAGGTCAGTGCCATCCCGACGGCGATCGCCAACGCGACGGCGAACGTGACCCACGTTATCATCGGCGTGCCCGTGTAGATCGACGGCTCGTAGGTCGTCGCGGGGTTCGACCGCGCGACAAGTAGTCCGATCGCAACTGCGAGATATCCGACAACGAACGTGACGTCGACTGTCGATCGGTTCATGTGCTCTCGAGGTGATCGCTATCCGTTCCGATGTCGATACGCATGTCTTGCTACCGAATCGTCGAGCCAGCGGTTTGTTATCCGGCTCCTATCCTGTCGGTCCCAGTTCGGATCCGTGTGTCCGTGACACACGGCTCAGTGTCACCGCTACCAGCCGTTCGTACTCCGTCGGTTGTGGCTCGTGGTCGGTGGCGGGCAGCTATAGTAACAACTGAAACGGTTTACACACCGATCGCACAGCCGTCGTGCGATCGGGTATGCACTGACTTTCAGTGGCTACTATCACAGAACCACCGGCAGGCGTCGGTCTTGAGGCACGGGATTCTCACCGACCGTGTCGGCCTAGAAGCGTCGCGGCGTAGACGGCGAGGTGTATGCAACCCTTATCGATTGTGAACTGACGTGTACGGGTTGCGTTTTCGGGATCCGAACGATCAACGGTTCTGATGGTTTTTGTACCCGTTCGTGCTCCATCGGGGTGACAGCGAACAGTGGGCGTGCCACTGAGCAGTCAGTTCCGATTCACTATGTCATCCATCGTTATCGACCACGTCAGCGCCGACGGTACGACCCTCGAGTGTGACGTTCGAACGTCACCAGCCCTCGAGCGGTTTTTTACGGACGAATCGTTTCGAACCGACTACGACGTCCCGATCGAGGACGTTCCCGAAGGTGTCCTCTCGATTCCAGTCCTCGCGCAGGTCTGTCCCGTCGCGTGGGCGAACGGGGCGGACGTCTACGTCGACGAGGTCGACGCGACGTTCGCGAGCGCCCTCGAGGCGGTCAAGGAAACGCTGTGTTCGATGCACGACTTCCTCGAGGGCGGGACGCTATATGCAAAGCGAACGACCGACGCCGAACCCGAAACTGGCGGTGAGAGCGGCCTGCTCTTTACCGGCGGCGTCGACTCGACGTGTTCGTACGTCCGCCACCGCGAGGAGTCACCGACGCTCATCAGCATTCGGGGCTGGACGATCACGCCCGATCCGGCCGACGACGACGACTGGGACCACCTCCGCTCGCGCGTCTCGTCGTTCGCCACGGATCACGACCTCGAGACGGCGTTCGTCGAGTCGAACATGCTCTCCTTTCTCGCCCATCCGATGTTGCTGGCCCACTACAAACGCTACGTCGACGGCGCGTGGTACAGCTCCGTCGGCCACGGACTCGGCCTGCTCGGCCTCTGTGCGCCGATGGCCTACGCTCGCGGTATCGAGGACCTCTACGTCGCCGCGACCCACTGGGAGGGAATCGACCTCGAGTGGGGCTCGCGGCCCGACATCGACGACCACGTACGCTGGGCTGGAACGCAGTGTCATCACGACGCCTACGACCTGACTCGCCAGGAACGACTCGACCGCATCGCCGACTACGTCCGCAATGAGGACCCGACGCTCGAACTCCAGACCTGTAACGTCCGAATGGACGGCAACTGCGGCGAGTGCGAAAAGTGCTATCGAACTGCTGTTGGTCTTCGACTTGCCGGCCTCGAGCCGACAGCACACGGCTACCCGTTCTCGGATGCGGACTACCGTGAGATCCGGACCGCACTCGAGGAGGGGAGGTGGGTCCTCGGGCAGGACGAACGCTACATGTGGGAAGATATCCGTGAGCGCGCTCGCGAAACGGAGCCGAATTCGGATGCCGAAGCGGCGTTCTTCGAGTGGCTCGACGCGGCCGATCTCGACGACCTCGTCTCCGACTCCGAGCCGCCGCTGTCACACCGACTGCTCCGTGCGGGCGCGAGAAACGCGCCGGCTCCGGTCTACAACACCGTCTATCCCGCTTGGACGTCCGCGAAGTCGGGACTGCGCCGCGTTCGATCCGACCGGTAACCGCAGGCGTTGCAGTCGTCTGGTTTGGCGGTACCGTCGATCCGACGTCACTCGGCCGCGTCGCTGCGCGTTTGGTGACTTCAACCGCAAAACTGCGTTCACCCCGACTCGTCCGAGTTACCGTTCCGGAACGCCGTAATCGACGTGCACGTCCGGAACGCTCGCGGATTCGGGTGCCTCGACGCCGTTCCAGTCGACGACGCGGACGTTCGTCACCTGTCCGGCGAAGCGGAACCGTTGAACGCCGACGTCGATCGCACCTTCCGCGACGCTTCCCGAGACGACCGTTCCCTCGGCGACCGGGTCGTGCGCGTCCATCTCGATCTCACCGTCGACGGTGATCTCGAAACTCGAGGGGACGCCGCGGCCGACGATCGTCACGAGGTTCGGAAGCTGGTCTGCATCAGTCGTGGCAACTTGGTTCTGTACCGGTGTGTCGCGTGCCATACTTCGGTAAGTCTGTCTCTGCGGCATAAGCCTTCTTGTCGACTCATCGGTAACTGTTCGAGAAATATTGGCACTCAGATACAGCACGACGAATGAATAGTCACCTTAGATATGACGAAAGATGGATACGAAACCCGGTCAGCGACGGTGAGGGAACGGCTCCCGTCACCACGCCGTCCGTCGAATCGATCGACTACCGAAGCGTCGCGAACGTGTTCAGGAGATCGCGAACGAAGGGACGCGGATCGTCACGACTGAGATAGTCGAACCGTGGCTCCTCGTAGAGCGTTCGTGCCACCTCTCGTATCGCATCCGTCATCGGCGGCTTCTCCACGAGGTCGATGTCCTTTCTGAGTATCGAGTGGAGATACAACAACTCACCCCGAAGCAGGTGGCCGCCGATCCCCGGCTGGTAGCTGTGGTCGATTCGGTCCCGTGCGCCGGTTGCCAGCAGCCAGTAGTAGTACGGGAAATCCGCACCGGTTTGGACCGAGAAGGGAAGCGACGACCAGAATCGCGGGTTGACTTCCATGAGTTTGAACTCGCCGGTCTCCTCGTCACGCAGGAACTCGACCATCGCGAGCCCGTGCCACTCCAGTTCGTCGAGCAGCGCCAGCCCGGATTCCTCGAGGGCCGGGATGTCGACTGATTCGCGAAACGCGCTGGGACCGCCCGCGTAGCTGTAACCGCGGCGTTGACGGTGCTGGAAGGTCGCCACCGGTTCGCCCTCGTCGTAGAGCGCAAAGAAGCCGTACTCCTCGGTCGTCGAGACGTACTCCTGTACCAGCGGCACGTGGTGCATCTCCGTCCTGAACTCTTCGGCCGTGGCGGCTCGAGTCGACTCGAGATACTGTGTCGACGGCGGGGCGACGCAGGTTTCGGGCGTGTACTCCTCGACGTACTCGTCGCCGAGGATCGTGTACCGCGGCTTGATAATCCACTTGCGCCCTTCCTCGGGTGCGGTAGTAAACAGCGCCGTCTCCGGCGCGGCGACACCCGCCGTGTCGGCGGCCTCGAACAGTCGCATTCGATCCTGCGCTCGCGCTAACGTGTCGAACGTCGGCCACGGCGTGGCCACGTGCTCGGCGAACTCGTCTCTGTACTTCGACAACACGTAGATATCCGGCTCCCGAACGGGAATGATCGTCCGCACGTCCGGGCGCATCGCAAGCGAGCGCAACGCGTCTTTGTACGCCACGAGATCCTCGTGTGGCGACGGCACGCGCACGGCCTCGTCACAGTACTTCGACTGAAATGCCGGGGTCGTTTCATCACTCGAGACGACGATCGTTCGGATGCCGCGTCGGCCGAGCGATCTCGCACAGGCGACCGTACTCGGTGCGGCGATCCCCGGAACGACGACTGACTCGTTCCCGTTCCAGGCGGAGTTGTCCATACGGGCACTCCAATACGGTGTAGAAATGTTATGTTGTGTCTAAATCGAGCCTCGAGAGGGCCCAGTCGTCGACTACGGTGTCCTCGAGCCCGGTTCCGTCGTTGAGATCACGAGCGAGAAGCGTCCTCGACGTCGGCTGCACAAGCGTCGAGAGCGGAAACCGTGTGTCGGGATAAAACCGGTACCGAATGGGTGTTGGGAGCGTTTCTCCGAACGCCGTAACGTAGTTTCGATCGGGATACTCGCCGAGCGCTGTCACAAGCAATTGATTGATTGCCCCCTGTTCGGTGTCGACCGTCCGCGGAAGGGTCTCGATGATCCGAAGGTGGTCATCGACCTGCGAGAGTACGAGCGCTGCGACCGGCGTCTCGCCGTCCCGTGTCGCGACGTAAGTCGTGTAGCGCTGTGCCGGATTCTCGAAGCGCCACCGGTAGAATGCCGCGGTCCGATTCGTGTGGATCCCATCGGGAATCGCCCGTCGATACACCGACTCGAGGAGGGCCGCGGGCGGCGTCTCGAAGCGTACGACGTCGAGTTCCGAATCGGACTGAGTGACCAGTCGATCGCCCGCCTGTTGTGAACTCGTTATCACGCCGGACAGTGCGTGTGTTACTCCACTGGCGGTGTCATCGACTGTATCGTCGCGGTGCGTGCGTTCGTCGATTCCGCCGTCAGTGTCGTCTACACCGATGTTCTCGGCACCTGTGCCGGAGCCGTCGATAGCGTCAGCATCGCTGGTCTCGTCGTCACCGCCGCGTGCCAACTCCCGGACGCTCCCGACGGGGTCCTGTGGTCGATAGTACACCGGGAACGTGCCGATCTCTTGCCACCCATGCTTGAGATTCCCCGGCTTGGACTGCTCGTTTGGAAAATTGAAGCAGAACGACGGCGACCGATCGGCGTATCGCTCGAGTGCGTGTTCGTTCATTCGGCTGAACAGCCCTTGCTCTCGATACGCTGGGTGAACCATCGTATCACAGGGCTGGAACGCGATCCGTACGGCGTCGCCGATCCGCATCTCCTGGGCGAAAAACGCTCGACAGCCCACGAGTCTGCCGTCGGCTTCGGCGACGATGATCGGGACGTGATCCACGTAGGGGTTGTCTACGAACTTCCAGCGGAACCACTCGCTGCTCCGGTCGCGGCCGAACACCGTCTCGTACAGCGACAGCAGTTCCGGGCGGTCGCCTGCTTCGAACGGTCGGATCGTACACGACGGCTGCGTGGATGTCGATGTGGGACTTTTCATGGAGAGCGGTGGTGCTGAGGCGACTCGGTGTCTGTTTCGCGGTGCGCTCGTCACTCGCCACTTCAGCCTGTATATGAAAAGGGATTGAGCCTGAATACGCTACAATCAACGGATAAACGATCTATATACGGTTTCTGTCACACGACTGTATCGGTCGTGTCGTCATCACAGACTGGTTCCGAGACGAACGTGAGCGTCGAGTGTCCGCTGAACGGTCACTCGAGGTAGCCGAGATCCGCGAGTCGTTTCTCGACGTCGTCGTCGGCTGTCTCGACCGACCGTGCGCCGTCGAACCGCGGATACTTCTCCGTGCCGGCCGCGTCGACACACGGCAGCGGCGTGCCGTCCATCCGCTCGTCGAACGGAATCCCGAACGTCGAGAGGACCGTCGGAGCGATATCGAAGAGGTGGGCATCCCCGACGCCCGCTGTGGGATCGATCTCGTCGCCTCGAGCTGCGACCGTTCCCTCGAGCTTGTGGTTCCACGGCTCGCTCGGTGGGCCGAACTGCTCGTCTCGCAGCGTCGCCGACAGGAAGTGCTCGAAATCGGCGGGGACGGTCACGATGTCGACCGCATCCTCGCTCTCGGGCCCGTGGAAGTACTCCTCTCTGGGCCGGACGGCCTCGAAGACGGGCTCCCCGTCGGGCGTCCGCACCGACCGCAGGGCGTCGATGAGTTGGGTTCGAACTTCCTCGTACGCGTCCGGCGGGACGACGCCATCCGGCTCGCGGCCCTCGAGGTTGATCCGCACACCGAGTTCGATTCGCGAGCGCACGTACGCGGTCGATTCGGAGAAGTCGACCTGCGTCGCCCCCGCGTTGACGACACCAGTAGGCGCGTACGCCGCAACGAACTCGTCGAGTCCCAGTCGCTCGAGAACGGCCCCGATCCGCTGGCTCGTCAGCCCGAATCCGGCGGCGGTCGCCATCGCTCGCTCGGCGACGCCGGCTTCGTGGCGCGTCGTGTCGTCACCTTCTTTGAGATTGCCGTCCCGAACTGTCGCCCAGTTCGGCATCCCCTGGCCGCCGCTTGCGGTCGTCACGAATCCTTCCTCGCGGAGGTAGTCGTTGACGCGGAACTCCAGTCCGTCGTACGGCCCCATCCCGTGGTCGCTCGCGACGATCACGTTCGCCGGCTCCGTTGCCTCGAGGATCTCGCCCAGCTGTCGGTCGACTTCGCGGTAGATCGACCGAATCGCGTCGTCGTCGTCGGGCCGCTCGTGGAAGATTGAATCCGTCGCCTGGAACTCGACGAATCCGAACTCGGGCTCGTACTCCGCGGCGAGATAGCGAAACGCCTCCCCTCGCATACGCACGCAATCAGTGTACGCCTGTCCGAGGTCGGCCGCGTCCTCGTCGGGGTAGACGCGGTACTCGCCGATCGCCGCTCGAACCTCCTCGAGCAGCCCCGCGGGATGACAGTCGGGATCTTCTGGGGCGGTGTAGCCCGGGATCAGCGCACCGTCGAACTCCCGTGGCGGATGCGTCACGGGGACGTTGACGACCGCGCTCGTGATCCCGTGGCGGTCGAGCAGCTCCCACAGCGTTCGCTCGTGAACGTCGGTCGCGTTGACCACGTCCCAGTCGTAGCCGTCGAAATTGAGAAAGCCGTAGACACCGTGTTTGCCGGGGTTCATGCCCGTATACAGTGACGGCCACGCCGAGGCCGTCCACGGCGGGATCTGGGACTCGAGCGGGCCATTCGTCCCCTCTCGGTAAATCGACTCGAGGGTCGGTAGCTCACCGTCGTCGAACAGTGGCTCGAGGATCCGATCACAGGCGGCATCGATCCCGACGAGCAGTGTCCGGAGCGAAGAGTCGTCGTTCATCGCCGACTCCTCCACCACACTGACCTTTCGTTATGGGCTAAATTACGCGCATATTATGTGTCTCGCGGACGGGGCTGTGGCTTACGCTCACGAGCTGATCTCCGAGTAACGTCGAAAAACGGCCCGTAAACCACTCCCTACCGTCTCCTTGATCGGATTCCCTACTTGACGCTGTCGTACAGCGACGCGATCGTCCGCATCCCCCACGAGCCGTACTCGAGGCTGTAGTACGTCTCCAGTTCGGGGTTGAACTTCGCTTTGTACCGGTTGATCCGGCGCGTGTCGGCCCCGACGAGATCGTACGTCTCGAGGCCGTTCTCGAGGCCGTCTTTCATGATTCCCCAGTCGAGCAGGTCGTTCGTCGGCACGTCGACGTCGGCGTCGGTCCGCACCCCGCCCATCCACCGACCCGTGGTGCCGTCGTACTCGAGGGCCAATATGCCGCCGACGAACTCGTCGTCCACGCGAAGGGTGTACGGCCGCACGTGGCCGTTCTCGGTTCGGTCGGCGAGCTCGAGGACAAACTCGACTGGCACGCCGAAGCTGATATCCTGCGATTCGTACCGGTGTTTCACCTGCTCGTGGATCAGACGAATCTCCTCGGGGCCGCCGACTGTGACCTCGTAGGCGTCGTCGTCGGTGTTCCGGATGTTGCTTCGGGCGTCGCTGCTGAACGACATCAGGAGGTCGTCTTCTCCGACGGTGAGGTCGACGGCGTAGGTGTACTCCGGCGTCACGTCGTAGGCGTTCCACTTGAACGGCCGCGAATCCTCGAACGCCGTCGCCGTCCGGATGTGGCCGTACTTCGGATTCAGCTCCGACTCGATCCACTCGAAACAGCCGTCCATGAACCGCTGGCGGCGACGCTCGCGCTTTCGCTGCTTCAGCTTCCCCATGTTCAGAAACGCCGGCCCGAGATACGGTACGCGGAGGTGTGGGGGCGGAGAAAACGCCGTCGTGACGAACTGCTTTCTGATCTTGAAGACGGGAAACAGCCCGACCGGCTCCTGGCCTTTGAACCCGATCAACGGGTGGACCAGCGCGTCGGCGTGTTCAGCCTGCACCCGCAGCGCCTCGAGTTCGTGACACAGCGTTCCCTGTGGCGACTGTGCGACGTAGCTGTTCCATCGCTCTAAGTCGTCGTCGGTCGCGACGCGAACCTCGATGCTCATCTGTTCGACCACCCGGAGACGGACGCTCGAGCGGTATCGTCGATCGGTCGGTATCTCATATGCGATCGATCGCTTCACGAGCACTTTGTAAGCAACTTGTTTCCGTCTTCAACGACGGTCTGTCACGATCGCTGTCATGTACTGCGATTGCGATCGACGGGCTATGCACCTCCTACGACCACGCCGCCGTGTGAGTCTCGCAACTCTCGATCGTCGACACCCGTGGTGTCGAGTCTGCCTTGCGCGCTACACACGAACTCCCGATGGGCGCACACCGATCCTCTGACGAACCTGTGGTGATGGATGGCCACTCGAGCCATCGCATCGACAGATCGGCGACAGAACCTGTCGATTCGGAGGACGGTCGGTTATGCGACTAGTAACAATGTCTGGATCGGTCGAGTTACGGATAACTGACGGATATATGAAAGACCTCTTGATCAGAACGTTTCGACCGTTTGCGGCCGTTGGCCTCGGAACCAGGGATCTCGTCGGTCGACTGCCGATCGATCTGGTCGGTGTTACCGGATTCGTCGCCGTTGCGACCGTCCTGCTGGCAGTCGTCGATGTCGCTTCGCCGATCGTGCGAGGGGCAGTCGGATTCCCGCTGCTGTTTCTCGCACCGGGATACGTGACGGTCTCAATCCTCTTTCCGCGCGCGTCGCCGGTCGACACGCTGGAGTCGACCCCGCTGCTCGGACAGACACGAGACGTAACTGACGTCGAACGCGCAGCGCTCGCGTTCGGACTGAGTGTTGCGATCCTGCCGCTTCTCGGACTCGCGATTGCCGCTCTCTCGTGGGGCTTTACCACATCGACCGTGGTCGGAACCGTAAGCGGCTTCGCCATCGTCGGTGTCGCCGTCGCCGCGTTCAGACGGTTTCGAGTGGCCCCGCGGGATCGGTACCGGTTCCGGCTCGGTCGAAAACTCGGTGCCGTTCGCGCGGCTCTCTTCGGATCGGGGTCGGCTGCACACACTGCCGTCAACGTCGTTCTCGTCGTCAGTCTGCTGCTCGCGCTGACGAGCGTCGGCTACGCGCTCGTCTCCCCACAGCAGGGCGAACAGTACACGTCGCTGCAGTTACTCACCGAAGACGAGTCGGGTGACCTCGTCGCCGGCGGCACGCCGTCGGCCGTCGAACCCGGCGGCTCGATCGCGTTTACCACCGGAATCGAGAATCAGGAAGGCCACGAGCAGGAGTACACCGTGGTCATTCAGGAACAGTGGCTCGAGGACGGCGAAGTCTTCGATCGTACGGAGTTACAACGAACCGAACACAGCGTCAGCGACGGCGAGACGCTCACCGTCGATCGGGACGTGACGCCGACAGCCGAAAGCGGCACCGTTCGGATCGCGGTCTTGCTGTACGACGGCGAGGTGCCCGACGTCCCGACCGCCGACAACGCCTACCGACACGGCTACTTCTGGACCGACGTCGGCGAGGATCTCGAAGACGAGTAAGCCTCCACGTCGGTCTCCGCTGGCGGTATCGTTCGGTCGATCGACCTCGTTTCGGTTCTTCGTTGCGACCTCGTCTTCAAGCGGGTGTTTTCGGACCGTCGCCGGCTGCTGTTTGATTTATGGCGCGCGTGTGTTCGTCTGCTATCAGCGGCCATCGACTCGCGTTCGATAGCAACCGTTGCTACCAGTACATGTACGGAAACCGGTGAATAACAAGGACTGTTATCAGCAACTGTCCCGACAGTTCGAATGTCTACTCAGTCAGCCGTCGATGACGACCTGTTTCGAAAGGTGGCACTCGTAGTCGGATTCCTCGCGATCGCAGGCAGTGCACTCGCCGCCCGCGCCAACCCTGCAACCGGGTACGAGCTCTCACTATACACGATGACGTCCCCGTTCGTCTGGGCGGGACTGGTGGTTGCACTCGCCGTTGCGCTTGCCGTCGCCTTTGTCCCGTCTTCGGGGACGAGTCACACTCGAGGCACGCAAGCGCTCGCGCTCGTCCTCGGCGGCGTCGTGATGGTCGTCTTCGCTGGCCTCCCGATCATCCGTGGCTATCGGTTTTACGGCCATCACGACGCGTTGACCCACCTGGGCTGGGCTCGAGCGATCAGTGAGGGAACGATCGTCCCGTTCGACCTGTTCTATCCCGGGATTCACACGGTGACGGTGCTCATCAACTCGGCGCTTGGCATCCCGCTGTCTCGATCGTTGCTCTTCGTCGTGCTCATCTCCGTGCTCGTGTTCTGTGTCTTCGTGCCCCTGTGTGTGGGAACGATCACACAGAGCCAGCAGGCCGCCGCTATCGCCGCCTTTTCGGCGTTCTTGTTGTTGCCGATTACGACAATTTCGATGTATCTGCAGGCACACGCGATGTCGCAGGCGGTGCTGTTCTCGGCGCTGCTGTTCTATCTCTTCGTCAAATACCTCCGCGTCGATCGGACGTCCGCGTCGGTGTCCGCCATCGGCGTCCTCTTCGCACTCACCGCGACCGCGACTGTCGTCTATCACCCCCAACTCGTTGCCCACCTGATTGCCGTCTTCATCGGCATCTCCGTCGTGCAGTACGTTGCCAGACGGTTCTGGAGTCGCGGTCGGATCGCCGGCCAGACACCGATGTACAGCGTGACGCTGTTTTTCATCGCGTTGTTCCTCGTCTGGACGGCTAATCATGGCTTTTTCAGCGGCATGCTCGAGTACTTCTTCGAGTCCGTGATCGAGTACTTCTTCGAGCGTGGAAGCGGCGGTGAGGAGACCATCGCGACACAAGGTACGTCACTCGCGTCGCTCGGTGGTGGCCTGCTCGAGATCTTTCTCAAGCTGTTCTTCCCGCAGCTGATGTTCAGTCTCCTCGCTGGAGGGCTCGCCCTTGCCGCGGTGGTCTTTCGACGCTCTCCGTACGTTTCCAGTATTCGTGCCGAGACGACGTACTTCGTTACCGCGCTCGTCGCGCTCGTCCCGCTCTTCCTGATATATTTCGCCGCGTCGGGCGCAACGATGTACTTCCGGGTGATGGGGCTGATGATGGTGTTCGTCACGATTCTCGGCTCACTCGTGATCTACGGGCTCTCGACCCGGTACGCGAACCGACGACAGCAGTCGCCGTCGACCAGTCGACCGCTGCTCGCCGCTGGGTTCGCCGTGTTGCTGACGCTGTCGCTCGTCGCTATCTTCCCCTCGCCGTACATTTACAACGCGTCTCCCCACGTTAGCGACGCGCAGATGGACGGGTATGGAACTGCGTTCGAGACACAGGCCGACGATGTCGGGTTTATTGGACTGCGGGATGGACCGAACCGTTTCGACGACGCGATCAACGGGAACGCTGAACGAATGCACCTTCACGAAGGGCCACCGGAGGAAGGGCTCAACTCGAGACTTGCCGAACAGTACGACGGTGATCGCTACCTCGTCCTCACACAGGCGGATCGAGAGCGAGAGACGATCGCGTATGGCGAACTTCGCTACTCCGAAGCCGAGTTTGATTCAATCGCGACACAGCCTCGAGTGGATCGCGTCCAGTCCAATGGCGAGTTCGAACTGTACTGGATTCGGGGCAACGACAATCGTAACTGACTCAAGTCGACTGCGACCAATTGTCCCTTCCTACTAGAGCGTCTCTTTCGCACATCGCGTCAAACCTGATAGGAGGATACACCGTCACTGGTGACAACCGACATTTTAAGGCGAATCTAGCGGACGTTCGATGTCTACCGGTACGCTCCTCAAGTGCTGGCGTACTCGATAGATTCGAGAGGCATTCCGGCGCCAGACCATCGTCGATGCGGACAAAACTTCGCCGAGGTGCTTCGACTGATGTTCTCTCCCCTGATCGTTCATCGCAACCAAGGACTGACTGATACTGTACGATTGAAGACACGGTTGGCTACGACCGTGTCTCCCGGAATAGTGACGATCGCGACCGAACGAGTACCACTGTTGGTTTCCACTGATCGAATATATGAGTCATCTTTTAGTTCGAACCGTACCACTCGCTGTTGCCTTGTAAGACGACATCTCCATTGTTTCCTATCGGTTTAATTCCAATATGAACGGTCTTACCCGCAGCGGGTCGGTAGTAATCCTATATTATTCTTACTGTATTGGTTCTCGAGGATCAATAGTACCGAGTAATTGTATATTACAAGCGGATTCTGAGAGAGTCGTCTAGAATATACAGTCACAACAATTGTATAATAACTACAGTATATTTTTCACATTCTATATCAAATCTAATTAGTATCGGAAGCATCTGTACTACACGATAGGAAAAGCTTATAATCTTATAATACTCCGTTTCGGTCACATGGCACGCGACACGACGGTATTGGATGACGATTCGAGCAGTAACAATTCGGCTAATAGAAGCGATACGACCGACAGTAATCCTGGATTACTGGATCGACGATCCTACTTGGGGCTAGCTGGTGTTTCCACCGCGGCCGCCCTCGGCGCAGTGACGACCGTCACTGGCCAAACTGACGGCGACTACGACGTCATCGAGGTCGGTGCTGGTGAAAAGTTCACCAAGCAACTCGAGGAAGGCGAAGTCTGGGAGAACAAACTCATCGACATCACAGCTAGCGGCGCCGAATATCAGATTCACACGCAGGGGAACAACTGCACGATCCGCAACATCGGTATCCGCGGTGAGTGGGACGGTGCTTTGAACCAAGAGCCGTTTCTCGCATACACTACCGACCCGAACGGCTCGGTGCTCGTCGAGAATATCTACCTTGGCGACGGCCACATCGCGACCACCTATCCCGACGGTAGCTCCGGCATCTTCGTCCCCGCATCGCATGCGGGGACGCTCACAGTTCGGAACCTCTACTATGCCGACAATCCCAGCAACGCCGTGTATGGCTCCTCGCCCGGGAACCCGTCGGAACATCCGAACCCCGGCGCGGGTGGCGACGTGATCATCGAGAATTCGTACTCGGAGAATCATTCGTCGGCGGCGTTCCGCGTCGGTACTGACGGCTCTCGTGTCGAAAACTGCGTGTCCGTCGGCGGTAACCGCGGTGGCTGGGCCTACTTCAACAACCCAACGTACCGCAACTGCGACTTCTCCGGTGCCAACATCAGTGACGTCTACGGTGGAAACGGCTCGTGGTCGGTTGACGGCACCGCAACTCTCGAGAACGTCTACGGCGATACCGCCAGCGGCAACGTCGATGGCGAACTCGCTGGCTCGGCTCGATACACCAGCCCCGAAGACGTCGACGGCGTTCCGACGACGCCAGAGGAGGCTGCCGCGGGCGGTGGTAGTGACTCGAGCGCCTCGAGTGACACGAAAAGTGCGCAGTCGAGCGACGATGAGGACGACCAGTTGCCAAACGTTTTGCTCGTTAACGGGAGTTCGGACGACGTGACCCGCTACGAGTTCGAAGTCGGCGGTGAGGTCGTGCCGTCGAACGAAGAGGGCGCGACGATCGACGACGAAGATACGATCGACGGTGCTGCCGTGCAAGGGAGTGTCGCAGACTGGAAGGATGCCTTCCGTTTCAGCGGCGACCTCGAGCAGCTCACGGTCGACGGGCCTGGAACGGTACTGGTCAACGATGACGAGGTCGACCCGGCCGACTACGGCGAGGACCTGCCCCACGCCCTCGAGATCGAAGGGCAAGGATCGCCGACGAGTTTCGAGATCACCGTCGAAGGGACGATCGACCTCGCTGATGGCGCCGACCCGGACGGCGAGGCGACGACGATTTCCGGCTCGACTGTCCAGAGTTCGGTCACCGACGGCAGCCAGACGTTCCGCTTCTCGGGTGCGCTGACCGACGTCACGATCATCGACGGCGAGGCGACCGTCTCGATCGACGGCGACCAGATCGATCCGGCCGACTACGGCGACAACGAGCTACTCCCTCACGCACTCGTCATCGACGGCACTGATGCCGACGAGCCGAGTACCTACGCTTTCGAGGCCAGTGGTGCCGTCGTCAAAGCCACCTATCGGGATGCCTCGATCGACGACGAAGACGTTATCGAAGGCAAAGCCGTCCGCGGTGCAGTGGGCAACTGGCTCGACGCCTACTGGTTCGACGGCGACATCGAGGACTTCCGCCTCCGTGGTGGGGCTGCTATCGACGTCCAGTACAACGTTCGCGATCGGTGATCGGTAGGACTCGAGTCGGGTAACACGCTTTCATCCCACTCGACATATTCGCGTCGTTCGGTGTCGAACGTCCGGGCTACGGACCTGACCGACACGACGACGATCACTGATTGCTGACAGTCCCTGGTTTGCAGTACAGTGATCCCTTCACACTCTCCGAAGGTTCGACCGCCACTATTTTCACTGTCGTCTGCCGTTTTGCTACGATGGCACCGCCTCGAGCGCTAACTCTCGGCTGGCGAATGCCGTCTCCTGTTCTGCGAGCATGATCGCAGCGCTCACCGTGAGGAGGTTGTAGATCTGGTGTTGACCACAAGAACTGGTGTCGTTTGCGAACGTTCGGATCGTGTCGACGTCCAGATACTGATCGAGAGCCGGTGACTGGGTGGTGTACTCGGTGAGCAGTCGAGCGATATTCGGATGATACTCCGAACTGACCTCGCCGCGGTAAATCACGCGGGCGACGTCCTCGAGCGATGGATGTCGGCCGAGAAACGAGAGTCCGTACTGAACGACTTTGTACCGGGGCGAGGACATCGGCGTGCCGAAGTCGGCGTCGTCGAATTCGATCGCCTGCGGCCACAGCTCCCGGAGGAACTCCCGGTACAAGCGGTTGTGTTCTTTCTGCTCGTCCGGCACGTTCATCGCGTATCTGAAGAACTCAACCGAATAAAACGGCGACGTACTCCAGAAGAAGTACCGGTTCCGATCCTCGCCCTCGAACAGCCAGCTAAAGCCGCGCTCGTGGGTGAGGAAGTGGACGTACTTCCGCTCGAGGTTCGTCTCTGGGTACGCGTCCAGCGTCGCAGCCACCTCGGCGACGATCTCGCTTTTCTCGAGGCCGGTGATACTCGCAACCTCGTCGAGCGACAACAGGCTGTTTTTGGCGATCGTGTACGACACCAACTCCTCGCGCGTGGACAGTGACTTCGCGGGACTCAGATCGGGGAGCGTTTTATCGCCGCCGTCGCCAGTGTAGTAGGTGCTGTTTGCCCCGTAGGTGGCTTGCAGCTGCTCGAAGAAGTCGATCAAGAACGACAGACCCAGATGATTGAGTCCTCGCTTGATCGTGAGCAGTGTCTCCGCGTTCGAGGTCTTGACGGGATCGACGGGGAACAGTTGCCAGTCGAACTCGAGCGTTTGACTGATGTCGCGTGCGATAGAGGCGTCGGCGCTCGTCTCTCGCGTCGTTTTGAGAAACGTCGCCGCGGAGCACGGCTGGTCTAGGGAGTGGAAGGCGGCTGCGATCGACCGGGAGTCGTGGCCGCCGCTGAGTGAGAGTACGTTCTTTCGGCTCACGTCGCTTCGAACGGCACAGGACGTGCGGAACTTCTCGGCGAGGGCGCTCGCATTTTCCTCGAGGGATTTGTCCGCGTGATGAGGTGTGTCGAAATCGAATTCGGCAACGGACCGAAACGAGGTGGTGCCGTCGGACTGAACCGTCACCTGCGTTCCCGGCGGCACCGTCTTGATGTTCTCCCAGAGCGTTCGATCTCGTAGAATATATCCGAAGAGGAGATACTGGGCGATTCCGTGCCGGTCGAACTCGAGATCTCCAAGCGGTGATTCGAAGAAGAACCCGATTTCGCGGGTCAATACGGGGCCGTGTTCTGTATCCGAATAGTAGACGGGGAGTCGGCCAAAGATATCGTTGAGAAGCACGAGTGTGTCAGTTGCCTTCTCGACAGCGTACAGCACGAACTCGCCGTCGGTCTCCGACAGCCAGGTCTGCAGTTCCTGCTGTGGCTCCGTCCCTGTTGATTCGAAGAGCTTCGGCACGATCGCCTCGAGCGTTTCGGAAAGCGAGGCGCCGGTTCCGGTCTCGTAAATCTCTCCTTCGAGACAGATCCAGTACTCGTCAGTTTCGAACTCGACGATCGGATAGGAGGGATAGCTCGTGGAGCCGATCGTCCACGGCTGCCCCCGTCGATGTATCGTCCGTGTATAGTTATCGAAATAGCATAACTCCTCGAGCGTTCGGTCGAACCCGTCCGCTCGATCCGTAGATTGCGCGTATTGAATGCTGACTCCGGGCATATTCATACACGCTTTCATATATGGCTTTGTTATTCACGAATTAGAATATCTGATTTTGATGCCTACTAGAACGTAGGGTACAATTGGCGTTCTGGCGTTCTGACATGGTTGATTGTTAATTTTTCTTCGAGGGAGTGACTGCTCGCGATGATCGATATCGCTTCGCTCGTCGTTGCTGATCTCGTCGGTGGCTTCGATTCCAATGACGTTGTCATCTTCAACCTGATGGGGAACGGTATCGATGTGCCGTTCCCGTCGCTTCGACGTGGATTCCAGAACCGGACGGAAAGTTTCCCACCAACCGCCTATGACTCCGCGATTGCGATATGCTGTTGCGAACGGAAAACGACTCGAATTCAGCCGCGACGTCGGAGACGTCGCTGATCAATGGGTAACTCGGACATAACAATTGAGCGGACTAGGTTGGACACAAACGACACTATCGCCACATGACTCTCAACTCCGATACCATCGATAGAGCGTTTGTTCTCGGAATCGACGGCGTCCCCTGGGATCTCATTCACGAGTGGATCGCGGCCGGTGAACTGCCGAATTTCGGTACGCTTCTCGGGGAAGGGGTCGGTGCCCCGCTCGAGAGTACGACGCCACCGACGACGCCGTTGGCGTGGCCGTCGATCGCGACGGGCGTCTGGCCGGACAAACATGGTATCTACGGCTTCAAACGCGTCGAGTCGGATTATACGCAGGAGATGTATACGAGTGCCGCGCTCGACCGGCCGCCGCTGTGGGAGTTGCTGTCACCGGCGACCGTCGGGAACGTCCCGATGACGTATCCGGCCAGCGAACTCGACGGCACCATGGTTTCTGGCATGATTTCGCCGTCAATGAACTACCGTTTTACGCATCCGCCCGAGTTTGTCGACGAGCTCACAGGCCGGATTCCGGAGTACCAGATCGGCCTGAATTGGTACGACTACGCCGACGAGAAAGACGCGTTCACGGAGGATCTCGCCTCGCTCGTCGCTGCCCGACGGTCGCTGATGGACCAACTCATGGAGATCGACGACTGGCGGCTGTTCTTTTTCGTCTACACGGCCCCAGACCGGCTCCAGCACCTCATCTGGGAAGAAGACGTCATCCTCGAGCACTACAAACAACTCGACGATATCCTCGGCGATGTCCTGGAGTACGTCGACCGCCACGAGGCGAATCTGTTCGTCGTCTCCGATCACGGTTTCGGCTTGATCTCGAAGTTCGTCCATCTCAACACTGTGTTGGCGAACGAGGGGTATCTCACCAGAAAAGGGGCGCGTGGCACGCGCAACTCCCTCGAACGACTCGGAATTACGAAGTCGACGCTCCACGAGACGTTCCAGCGGCTCGGAATCGACGACAAGCGACTCGCCAAACATCTCCCGAAGCAACTCGTTGATGGCGTCGCAAAGCAGGTTCCCGGCGATCACAGCCTCTATGACGTCGATTTCTCCGAGACCGTCGCGTTCGCGTATGGACCGAGCTACGTCTACATCAACGACACCGAACGGTTCGACCAGGGAATCGTCTCGCCGTCCGACATTCCGTCGATCAAACGAGACCTGCAGGCGCTCTTTTCGAACGTAACCGATCCCGACACTGGCGAGCGGGCGCTGGACGTACACGACGGCGACGACGTCTTCCCGACGGACGAGGCCAGTCCCGATCTGGTCGTCGTCGGCAAAGACGGCTACGAGGAGAAGATGACGATCGATACGGATGTCTTCGCGCCCGCCGGTGCCAAAGCGGCCAGTCACCGGAAACACGGTGTGTTCTTCGCCCGCGGTCCCGATATCCGCGCACGCGATTCCATCGACGGCTTGTCGGTCGTCGATGTTGCGCCGACGGTGCTTCACAGCGTTGGCGAAGCGATTCCCGACGACGTTGACGGCGAGGTCCAAACCGAGATCGTCGCCTCGGATGCGGAGCCGTCTGTCCGCAAGGCCGAGTCCGCGAGACAGTCCGGCTCAGCAACTGACGAGACTGTCGATGAGGACTTCGGCGACGTCGAGGATCGGCTTCGTGGACTCGGCTACATGGAGTGATGGCGTCGAGATCGACATGTAATCACGGCTGAGCCTGTGAGTGTTCGATCACCGCTGCTGTCTTCTCGAGGCTGTGTCTCTCGACTTTTTGACTGTTCGCTACTCAGCTGTTATCTGTGGTGACTTATGATTGTCTGTTACAAACGACGACGATAATAAACTCGTTTCAGCACTCGAGCCGACGATCCGGTGCTACGGTCAGGTCAACTGCGGTCAGAACAGTTACTTTAGCGAACCTGAGAGCTTCTGATACGCCGACTTCGCCAGCGTCATCTCGAGCCCCTCCGACTCCACGACGTAGTACGGCCGCAACTCGCCGTTGAACTTTCCTTTGTACTCACAGAGTCGTTCGGTGTTGGCCCCGACGAGGTCGTAGCCCGTCACCGACTCGAGGGCGGGATCGGTGACGATGTCCTCAAGGATGGCGCGGTGGAGGAGGTTGTTGACGCTGACGTGTTCGTAGGAGGCGGTGACGCCGCCTTGCCAGTAGTAGGCCAAGTCGGGCGAAACCAGCGTGATGATTCCGCTTTTATACGTCCCGTCGGGGGTTCGGGCCGCGTACACGCGCCACCGATCGTCGTCCAGACTCGAGAGCAGGTCGCGCAGGAACGGGCGGGTCATCGGGGCGGTATCGTCGTACTCCTCGTACTGGTCGACGACGTCGTCGTAGACCCGGAGGGCGGTGTCGATCCCCTCGGTGTCGATCGTCAGATCGAGTTCGTCGTAGCGGCGCATCTCGTTTCGGAGGCTCTTGCTGAATCCCGACATCGCATCCTCGAGGTCGGCACAATCCTCGAGGTCGACGACGTACGTAAATTCGGGCTCCATCGAGAACTCGTTCCAGCCGTACGGCCGGGGGTCGGCATACTCGAGCGGGCAGGTCATCCGGAACAGCGTCGACCGTTTGTCGGTCTCGAGATCGTCGGCGACCGCGTCGGCCAACTCGCTGTTGATTCGTTCCCACTTGCGGCGTTTCGGGCTGTTGGGGTTGATGATCGGGCCCAGCCGAGGGACGCCGAGCGAGAGCGGCGGCGAGAACACCGTTCGGCCGACCGATTTCTCGTCGACGAACACCGGTAACAGGCCGACGATCTGTTGGCCCTTGGCCGTCCCGTAGAGTCGCAATTCGGCGTCGACGTGGGCGTCGAGCACGGCGAGTGCGTCCGGATCGTGAAACACTTCGTATCCCGACCGCGGTAACGCCTCGCCCCACTCTTCGAGCGTCAGTCGTTCAGTCTCCATGTGGGTCATCGTGTGGTGACTATTCGTTTTGTTATCGCGTTGTTACCGCGTGTAACGGCGGCTGTAACCGCGTGTCGATGGCAACCGAGACACACATAACCGGCCGCCGGACCTTCTGGGGCTGGTCACGCCTCGAGCGTCATCAGAATGCGACGCCAATCCTCGCCTGCTCGAGCCAGCGAGAACGAGGCCCGAACGTCGGTCGCGTTCGCCGCGAGCGCGTCGCGCTCGTCGGGCTCGTCCAGACACCGAGCCATCGCGGCCGCGAACGTCGCTGGCTCTCGGTCGTCGACGACGAGGCCGTTGTGGCCGTCGTCGACGACGTCCGGAATCGACCCGACCGGCGGCACCACGGGCGCGAGCCCAGTCGCCATCGCCTCGAGCATCACCAGCGGCAACGCGTCACGACTCGAGGTGAGGACGAACATGTCTGAGCGATGGTAGTGGGTGAGTGGATCGTCGACCCAGCCGACGAGGTCGATCCGGTCGCTAACCCCCAGCCGATCGATCTCTGCGACGACGTCGTCTCGAAGTGCGCCGTCACCGACCATCGCTGCCCGGAACTCCCGGCCGGTTGCATCGAGTTCGGCGACCGCGTGGACGAACCGTATCGGATCTTTCTCCTCGCTGAAGCGGCCGACCCAGACGAATTCGTAGTCGGAGTCGACGTCGTCCGCGGGCGGTCGGTAGGTCTCGACGTCGATCGCATTGGTCAGGATCTCGACGCGGCCCGGAGCGACGCCACACCCGACGAGGCGCTCGACGTGATCCGTTCCGGGGACGGAAACCGCGTCGAACTGCCTGAACGCCCATCGGGGGCCAGCACCGTACCACTCTCGTGCGTGATGGTCGAGGTCGATACCGATGATGCCGAGGTGGGCCGGATAGCCGTAGAGCGCTTTCAGGAGCAGCGCGTAGATCCCATAGGGAACGAGCGAGATCGACGCGACCGCGTCGTACTCGTTGCGATAGCCTTCGTAAAGGGCGAGGAAAAACAGGAGGACGATCCGAACGATCCGTGGGCCGACGTCCGGCACCGGCACGGCGGTCGCGCCGTCGATGTCGGTGTCCGGATCGAGACACACGAGCGTCGTCTCGCCGGCAACGTCCGCGAGCGGCCCGTAGTGGCGCTCGTTTTTGTGTGCCAGTCCCGTGATGACGAGGACGCGCATTTCCTCGGGACTGGTACCAGTCGCGGTGTGTGTTCCCTGGTGCTGGTCTCGGTCGGCAGTCGCTCGAGAGTGCGGCCCCTCACCGTCGCTAGTCGATGCTGGCTCGAGAGTGGTCGCGTCGTTCGTCGCCGTCGATCCGGGTGCGGGCCGGCTCATGAGCGCAGCGACACCCGTTCGCGTTCAGTCTCCACGCTCGACTGTTCGTCTGCTCGATCGTGGATCGCCAGCAGGAACGTCGACAGCGCGTACGACATCCACCCCTGACACCACCGCATCAGCGTCACTCGCTTCGTGTGGTGGCGATACTTCCGGTAGTAAAACTGCCCCTCCTCGACTTGGAGGTTCGCGAGCACCCACCGAAGGATTCGTTCGGCAAACTCGAGGTCGCCCTCGCGCGCGAAAACTAACATTCCTTGCGTGCTGGCGTGGATGTCGCGTGGATAGGCGTTCGCTTCGTCGAAGTTCGGCGCGCCGTCGAGTTCGAACAGGTCGGTTCGGTAGAACTCGAGCGCGTCCGCGAGTGTCTCGGCGTATCGGTCCGCATCGACGACGTCGCGGTAGCGCTGGAACGCCTCGATCACGAACCCGTTGTGGTGACTGTCCATCGAGAGGTGTGACGCCGATGCGGGCAGCCGGTACGGCCAGCCGCCCACGTCGGTCTGGTTGGCTGCGATGTGATCGAGGATCTTCGTCGCCCGCTCGTGGAGTTCCTCGTCGCCGAAGTGCTCGTAGAGGTCGATGAGCATCCCGGCCCCCAGTGCGGCCGCGTTGACCGTGTAGGAGTCCTCGGGATGGTTCATGTGGTAGTCGATCTTCGCCCCCTCCTCGACTTCCCGGTAGTTCAGATCCTCGACCAGAAACGCCGTCGCCGTGCGGGCGATGTCGGCGTACTCGTCGCCGAGGCCGTGCTCCGTGGCCCGCAAGAGCGCTTTGACCGCGTACGCCGTCGAGACGATATCCGGATCGCTCGGCATGCCTTTCGTGTGGAAGTGTTGGATTTCGTGTCGGTGACCGCCACAGAAGCCGCTGTATCCCGTGATCTGTTTCTCGAGGAGCCATTTGGCGAGTCGGTCGGCTTCGGCGACTGGATCGAACGCGAGGTCGTCGACCTCGCCGCGGTGACTCGCGAAGTCGTAGTAGTTGAGATTAGCCATCGCGAACAGCGCCGCTCCCTTGTAGTTTCGCCGGTGCTCGACGCGTAACAGCGGTCTGACGTCGACCGGCGTGCGTTTGACGACTTCCTGGACGACCAGATTGAGCACGCGATTTTCGAACGGCAATGCCTGCAGGAGCTGGCTACTCATTCCGTCTCCGTAATCCGGACCTGTGTAGTCCCGACGACGGGCGTACGCGAGGGTCGAATCGAGAACCGAAACGTAGTGCTCGATATCTCGAGGATACCAGGATGACGCGGCCTGTCCGTCCGACTCGGGAGACGTTTGCGACTGCATTGCTCGCATTCTCAGAACATATTCACATTATTATACGCTCGCTACCGCCCTCGCCTGCGAGACAGGGATCGACTGTCATCGTTCCGGGTTGCCGTTACATTCTGTACGAGCTAGATAACAATCCCACTTGATAGGAAACCTGTCTCTCATGCGAGGGTGCTATTCAGCATGAACTACCTGTTTTTCACGAACACCCCGGCACACGTCCACCTGTACAAACACGCGGTTCGACGGCTGCGCGACCGCGGCCACGAAGTCCTCGTTCTCGCTCGAGATTACACCTGCACGGTCGACTTGCTCGAGTGGTACGATCTGCCCTACGTGGTCTACGGTGTCTGTGGAACGTCGAAAGGCTCGTTGTTGAGTCGCCTGCCGGCCCACTACGCTCGGGCGATCACGCACGCTCGACGATTCGATCCGGACCTCGTCTTCGGCATGGGCGGGTACGCAGCACATACCGGCGCGGTAACGCGAACGCCGACGGTGTTGTTGATCGATTCCGAGCCTGCGTCGTTCGATCACACGATTTCGACGCCCTTCGCGCGTACTATCCTCACACCGAATACGTTCCGGAAGGATCTGGGCGAGAACCACTACGTGTTCACCGGGTTCAAAGAGTGTGCGTACCTCCACCCGGAAACCTACGAGTCCGATTCGTCGGTTCGAGAGCGACTCGGTCTCGAGGCCGACGAGCCCTACGCCCTTCTCCGGCTCAACGCCTTCGGCTCGCAACACGACGTCGGGAAACGGGGGCTCACGGACGAGGACTGTCGACGGCTTGTCGACCGCATCGGCGACGACGTGACGGTGCTCGTCTCTGACGAGGGCGGCGACGCCGACCTCGAGGGACTTTCGGCTCGCTCCTTCGACCTCCACCCCGCGTTGATGCACGACGCGCTCGCCGAGGCCGACCTGCTCGTTGCCGATACGCAGACGATGGTTACCGAAGCAGCGCTGCTCGGCACGCCGGCGATTCGGTCGAACTCTTTCGTCGGCGACGACGACATGGGGAACTTCGTCGAACTCGAGAACCGGGGCCTGATTCACAACGTCGCGTCGGCCGACGCGATCCTCGATCGGGCCGTGCCGCTGCTCGAGGCCGACGATACTGCCCAGACGTGGCAGCGACGGCGCAACGCCTTGCTCGCCGAGAAGGTCAATCTCACCGACGTCATCGTCGACGTTGCGCTCAATCTGGGTGCCGTCGACGACCTTGAGCGACTTGAGCAGTTCGGGCAGACGCCGGAATCCGAGCCGGCGACGTCGGTCGGTGTTGGCGGCGACTGACGTCACTGGTCAACAGCCACTATCTTCGTTCTCGGGCAGCGATCACCGAGTGTCTCTTCCGTTTTTACGAACGGTTCTCGAACGTATCGGACCGAATCGTGTTGTGCCGTCTTCAGACGCCGATGACCATTCGATTCTCGTGATCACAATCGATAGCAGACGGTCACCCGAGCCCTGAATGGCCGTTTTTGTTGTGTCCGGATGTACGCCCGATAGACATGAGAGACGACAGCAATTCGATGCGAGGGCGGATCGATCGACGATCGCTACTTACTGCCGGGACCACTACACTGGCAGGCGTGGGAACGCTGTCGTCGGCAGCGACGGCACAAAACGAACGGGACGGGACTGCCGATAGCGCCGACGAGAAGCGACTGGCACAGCAGGACCCGGCGCTGCTGCAAGGGCCAGGGGAGCTCGAGTCGGGTGAGACGGTCGACGGCGAGTTTACCGGCGGTGAGGTCGGCCACATCTACACGTTCGAGGCCACTGCGGGCGACCAATTGAGCGCGGAGGTGTCGCGAACCGGCGGGCAGGGCCAATTGGCGTTTTATTTAGCCGACTCGATCGATGGCGGACCGGGATACACGTTGGATTCCGTCAGCGTCGAAGTCGACAACACCGATTCCTTCACCGGACAACAGGGACCGTTCGTCCTCTCGGGCGTGGCGCAGGTGACGGGGACGCACTCGATTATCATCATTCCCAGCCCCTATCCGGAGGGTATCGGTCAGTACACGATAACGTACGTCAATGATGGGTAATAGTCCCGAATTGGCTGCCGCCTCGTCGCTTAGCGTTCGCGATTGCGCACCGCCCACAGCGTGGTGAGTAACGCGATCGCCGCGACGGCGACGCCGATCTCGAAGCCGGGGATCGACGATTCGGACCCCGTCGACTGCTGTTGGGCCACGGTGACGGACTCGAGCGAGTCGACCTCGGCTGTGAACTGGTACGTCGTGCCGGATTCGTCGCTCAGCGTCGTCTCGGTTTCGACCCACTCACCGTCCTCGGCCGCGTAGAGTGCGACGTCCGCAGGATCGAGTCCCTGTTCCTCGAGGAGATCCGCGTCGACGCTGAACGTCACTGTCGCCGAGGCTGTTGACACGGCGTCGCCGGTTATCGTCAGGTGTGACAGCGAATCGACCCCGGCGGGCGAGTCCGGAAGCCCCTCGGGCTGGCTGTTCTCGAACGTCACCGTGGTGCTCCCCTCGACTCCGGTCAGTTCGACCGTCTCGAAGGTGACGCCGTCTTCCGTACCGGCCGTCGATTGCAGTGGAAGCTGGTCGTCAGCCGACGCGCCTTCGATGCTCGCTGTCGTGCTGTCATCGGTTCGGTCGTACGTGACCGATGGGCTGTCACACGTTCCGGTCCGGATCGTTACTGGCTCCTCGAGCGACTCGAGCGTCGTTCGATCAGGATCGTCGGCGTCGCCGGAGAGGACCTCCCACTCTTCGATCGTTCCGTTGCCGTGGAACTCGGGATCGTACAGGTCCTCGTTGTCGTAGTGTTCTGCGTCCTCGTTGAACGCCGGATGAATCGTCACGGCGAACTGATCGTTGAGACCGCCCTGAATCGCCCCACCGTCAGTTCTGGATTCGCTCCAGATCCAGGATGCAGCGGCCCAGCCGTCACCGTTGTCCCACTCGGCCATGTTCGATTCGCCGTCGTAGAGATCGTCCTGGACGACCCACTCAGCCTCGGCTGGCAGGCCAACGATATCGAACGTGGCGGCGCCACCCTCGGTGTCGCCCTCGAGTCGATCGTTGACCATGACGAGGCTCATTCCGTCGGTTCCCTCGTGCAAGAAGAGCAGACTCGTATCGTCTTCCTGTAAGTGCTGGGTGCCGTACGAACTGTACATTCGATCCTCGTCCTCGGAGTGTGTTTCGTGATTCCGGTAGTCGTAGAACGACTCGACCGTGCCGTTGCTCGACAGCGGTTCGATCGGCTGACAGGAATCACCCTGTTCGACGACGTAGCTGTCTGCCGGTTGGAGACTCGCCTGTGCGGCACTCGTCCCCGTATTTGCGGCAGAGAGCTGTACGATCCCTCCGATGCCGCCGACCACCAGCAGCGCGGCGACGGCGACGGCAGCCAGCGCGTTCGCCCTCATGGCCGATCCCTCACGTTGGCTCGAGGAGCCGTCGGTGACGTCCCGTCGACCGAGTTACCAGCTGACTGTGTTTCAGTCGGTTGCGTGTCGTCCGCGCCGTCGATGTCGACGGCCTCGCGGAACGCGCCGGGCGAGCCGATCCACGCGCCGAGTTCCTGTGCCCGCTCGAGGAGCCAGCGATACAGCGTGCGGTGGCCGGGGAACTCCTGTTCGTTGAAGTATCGAGGGTGCCAGAGCACCGTCATGACGGCGTCGTTGGCTGCAGCCTCCGTCAGCAGTCGCTCGCAGACTCGACGGGCAGCCTCGAAGCTCGTTCCGGGGTCCGGCAGCGCTTGATCCATGATCGTCAGCGGGAAGACGACAAACCCGTCGTCGAACGGTCTGAGCGGCTGATAGCAGCCGTGAAAGCCACACTCCGTCGTCGAACCGAGGCTCGCGTCGTACTCGAGGCCGATCTCCCGGTGGTGGTGCCACGTCTCGGGCACGCTCAGCCGGAGGTGGTGCTGGCGGCCACCGGTGACCGACTCGCCGAGGACGGCCTCGAGTTCGCGTTTCTCGTCCCGCAACCGATCCCGATCGGTTGGCGAGTGATAGGAGCCGTGGAGACCGACTTCCCAGCCGCCGGCGTCGAGCGCCTGGATGACGGCGCTGATCTCGTTGCTGGTGATGTCGTACCGACCGAGGTGTTGCACCCAGTTCGACGGCGAGACCCACTCGCTGACCGGCCGGTCCGCGAGGAGGTGCTGCTCGTCCAGGAAGTAAAACGCCGATCGAACGCCTAACTCGTCCTCGAGTTGCATGAGTTCGCCGAACTGCCAGTACGGGTTCGACGACGACAGTGCCGTTCGGAGGTGATAACGGGGGCGTTCCTGTGTCGCGTAGTACAGCGACCGAATGCCTTTGTACGGCCGATCGACGTCGTGAGTCAGACAGAGCGCGAACTCGGCGTCGTCGGGGAGGGCGTCGACACGCGAGAGCTGTCCGTCCGCGGATCCGTCACCGGACGGCAGCCGTATCCGTCGGCCACGCCCGTCGACGACCGGACTCGAGTCCTGACTCGCTGGACTCGACCGGTCGGCGTCGCTGCTCATTCGCTCACCCACCGGGCGATCCCGGTCAGACGAGCTACAGCGTACTCGACGGCGGAACCGTGTGACGTCGCCCGTCGTCGCCACGGCGTCGCGAACGGTCCCGGTGGATTTCGTCTGTCGTCTCTCAAGAGACGATCGGTCCGGATCGTTTCGCTCATTACAGTGTTACTATCACCGGAACCAATAGGATAGTAAACGACGACATTACCGTCGTATTGGATGTCCATAACGAACGGATCGATTGTTCTGCAGCGATGAACAGTACCGTCCAGAGATACAACGTCGCTCCCTGTTCGAAAGATGGCTACTATATTCGACAGAGTTTGGATGGCGATTTGGAGTCACGCACAGGTCAGGGTCTGTAGCTGTCTCGATGACGTAAGTCATTGTATTGTCGAGTAACGCCAGAAGTTCGAGAAATCGATAACTACGGAGCTTCGATCCATCTCCGGAATTTTCGGTGTGACAGGAGACCGGTAACGAGTCTGTATCGATGGAACAGTACCCATAACAAAACTTCATACAATTGTGGATTTCGGATGCCACGATGACACAACACTTCCGCCGACATTCTTGTGATCGTTGTACACCTATCGACGGTCGCTTCACGTCTGCTCTTGCTGATGCCCACGTTCTGATATTCAATGTCTGTCACTGAGAAAATCGTTCACGGGGTGAAGGTGACATTCGTCTCCCGCGCCGTGAACATGACTGCCAACGGACTTCTCATTTACCTCCTTTCCAGCGTGTTGCTGGATCCAAACGGCTATGGACTCCTGTTTCTGACGATTTCGATTATCGGTGTCGTTCAACTGTTCGGCGATCTCGGGCTCGCAGGGTCTGCGGCGCGGTATATCGCCGAATTCAAGGAATCGGATCCGAGCCAGGTCCCCCACGTCCTGTCGATTGCGTTGCGGTATCGGCTTCTGTTGATCACTGGGACCGTTTTGGCGGTCGTGCTTACGCGAGATATTGTCGTGACTGTCCTCGACGAACCTGGACTCGAGTTGTTATTGCTTGCCGGGGCAGGATTACTCGCGTTCCGATCGTTATTAACTTTCAGCTCTTTGACTTTTCAAGGTTTCAATGCACTCAAACTGAGTGCCGTTATCAACATCGTGAACAACCTCGGGCGACTTGCACTCGTTGTCGGCTTCGTGACACTCGGATGGGGCGTCGTTGGTGCGCTTTTGGGATACGTAGTTGGGGCGGCCGTCGCCGCTGTTCTCGGTCTCGGTCTCCTTTACGTTCGGTACTATCGCTCGTACAATATCGCCGATGCGCCCGAGCCAGGACTCCGGCGCCGCATTCTCGAATACAGTATCCCGCTAACGGTCTCGCGAAGTGCAGGTGCTATCTCCGCGCAGATCGATATCATTCTGATCGGATTCTTCATGAATCCCGTAGCTGTGGGGTTCTACACGCTCGGTAAGCAAATCTCAGAATTCGTACTGGCACCTGCACAGTCGATTGGGTTCGCCATCTCTCCAACATTCGGAGAAGATAAAGCAAACAGTAAGCTGGATCGTGCCGCTAGACTCTACGAATCGACCGTCCAGTACGTGCTCCTCTTGTACGTCCCTATGACGATTGGTGTCTTCGCGACTGCGGAACCAATGATATTACTGGTGTTCGGGCAGGAGTACGCTGGCGCGGTTCCTGTGATCCAGGTACTCAGTCTCTTTATTCTTGTGCAGTCGCTCACGCTTGTTACGACTGATGTACTCGATTTCCTTGGGCGAGCTCGGATGCGGGCGATCGCGAAGGGAGTCAGTGCAGTCGCCAATCTAGGACTAAATATTCTTCTTATCCCAGTGTATGGCGTCGTCGGTGCGGCCGTAGCAACGGTGGTTACCTACAGCGTGTATACGATGGCAAATCTCTATATTGTCCATTCTGAACTTGACCTGCGGGTAGCGTACTTGGGAGGGGTGGCAATCAGGACTACTGCGATCTCATCGGTGATGGGGCTGAGCGTCATGATGCTTGCTCCACATATCGCCGGTATTGTCTCACTGGCCAGTGTGATTCTGCTGGGTGCCGCAATCTGGGCAATCCTGGCGACGGCTAGCGGCCTGTTCGATCCCAAAGAAACTTTCGCATTATTGACGTGAGTGGGAGACAGAATTATTTGTAGTGAATCCGACCGTGCGGCTACAGTTTCCTAAACTATAGTAGCCACCGACCGTCACTGCTCACCGCGTCGTACGACAGCTGTGAGATGTGTGTTACCTCGTTTCATTCATCATCATTATAACCTGTCAGACACTATTTCCGTTGATTGGATGGTCTCTCAGACCGACTGTTGCTGGGAATCCGACTCACGACGAACCGTTTTCCACCGAGGAAACACTCTCGCAAAACGGGGGCTCCGTCCGCGAGCCAGACGAGCGCTGCGAGCGCTGCCAGCCCGAGTTGCAGCCAGATGTACGTCGATAGCTCGCCCGCCAGTAGGTCCTGCTGGTACTGGCCGAACAGCCGCGAAAACTGCTCGAGAAAGCCCTGACTGTGGTCGTTCGTGCTGACCGTCTCGACGGGCCAGAGCATCAGTTCGGGATACGCGTGCCCGCCTCGGAGGTAGCCGTCGAGCACGTCCGATGGCAAGTGCAACAGATAGCCGAGCCCGAACGCGATCCCAGCGGGTGTCCGCCCGGCTGCTCGAGCCAGCACGCCGACGACGATCGCGAGCGGAATCGCGAAGAAAATCGAGTGCCCAAGCGCATACCCCGCTTGAAACACGCCGAACTCCCAGGCCAGCGGCTTATCGATGAGATCCGGGAGAACCGACGCGAACACGGCCGCAAACGCCGCGAGCCCGGTCGGCGACTCTCGGTAGTAGAGCCGACTGAACAGTGAGTAGGCGAGATAGCCGACGATCGCGTGCTCCCATGGCCACATCAGGGAAACGCAGCCGCCTCGAGTGGTTAGTTATGGGCGCGGTAATGGCTGCCTGTAGCGATGCGAGCCGGTTTAGGATCGGTCGGCGGTCAATCTTCAATCGGCCCTGCGGTGTCGCTCGAGGTCGACTCTGTCGCTCGAAGCCGCTTACGACTCGACCTGTTGCTCGAGGTGGCGGACGATTCGCGTCGCCGCGTTGCCACTGCCGTAGAGGTCGGGCTTTGCCGGTGGATCGGCGGCGGCGCGGACGGCGTCGACGATCTGTGTCGTGTTCGCGCCGACGAGTGCGTTCCACCCGGCGTCGACGGTTTCCATCCACTCCGTCGTCTCACGAAGGGTCACACAGGGCGTGTCCAGGTAGAACGCCTCCTTCTGGACGCCGCCGGAGTCCGTCGCGACGCAGTTGGCTCCCTCGACGAGCGTGATGAACCGACCGTAGTTGACAGGGTCGATGACGTCGGTCGCGGTCGTCGCACGGTCCCAGAGCCCGTATTCGTGCAGTGCGGCGACCGTCCGCGGGTGGGCGGGGAAGACTACCGGGGTGTCGAGTCGGTCGAACGCGTCGATGATCGCCTCGAGTCGATCCCGGTTGTCCGTGTTCTTGGCGCGGTGGACCGTCGCGAGGACGTACTCGTCGGGAACGTCGCCCGCGTCGACCCCGTTCGTGTGGAGTTCGTCGCGAATCTGGAGGAGCGTATCGTACATCACGTCGCCCGTGATGAACACGCCGTCGGTAATTCCCTCCTGCTCGAGGGTCGCTTTCGCGTGGGGTCCGGGGGTAAACAGCAGATCGGAGCAGTGATCGGTGAGCCGTCGATTCACCTCCTCAGGCATCGACCAGTCGTGGGATCGCAAGCCGGCTTCGACGTGGGCGAGCACCGGGGACGACGGCGATTTCGCCGCCACGAGCGCGCCCGCGAGCGTCGAGTTGGTGTCGCCGTACACGAGGATTACGTCGGGCAATTCGTCGTCGACGATCCGTTCTAACTCGGTCATCATCGCGGCGGTCTGGCGGGCGTGAGAGTCGGAGCCGACACCGAGGTGAAACTCCGGCTCCGGCAGGGCGAGTTCGTCGAAAAACACCTCGGAGAGTTCGGCATCGTAGTGTTGGCCGGTGTGAACGAGCAGTTCGTCGTGCTCGCCTCGCAACTGCTGTGAGACGGCCGCTGCCTTGACGAACTGCGGTCTGGCACCGACGATCGACAGGATGTCCATCAGCGTCCCACCTCGTTCGATCGGTCGCCCCCGATGCTCATTGGGTGTGCGTCGGCGTCTGAGGCGCCGCTCGAGTCTCCCTCGAGCGGTTTGCCGGCATCCGCTGGCACGATCTGCCGACGGCTGTGTCGGTTGTACTCGGTCGAATAGTCGCTCCATTGCCCTCGAATCATACTCTGGTTGACCATCTGTCACCGCGACAGACACGGGCTTAGTAAATAGTCGGATAACGGACACTCAGTTTTGGCGGAGAGAATCTCGGCCTGACACGTTCGCGATCGAGTCGTTGGCTAGGACTTACGGTGTCCGGAATATCGGATCGAGATACCGGGCCGGTAGGCCCTCGAGCCGATTCCACAGTCGGTGTGGCCATGGTCGAACGGTCGCGGCGTCCCCTTCGGACTCGAGTCGGACGGTCGTTGCTGGTTCCGACGTGCGTTCGAATCGGTCGCGTGTGTCCGAGCGTGCGCCCGCTGTGACCACGGAGCCGACGAACGTGACGACGCTGACCGCTGCAGTTGCGATGCCAAACAGTGTCTTGTACCGGGTCATTGGTCTCACTTGGTGTTCCGTATGGTCGAGCCACCGCCGTCGACCGCCGCCCGCTGCGTTCGGTCAGGGTTGGCGTCTCGGCATACGGTTCTCAACTGAACATCATTGGGTCGCTTAATTATAGACGTAGTTATGTGTCACACGGGTACCCTACCGGCCTTTCTCCCCGTTGAAGCGGTCGTCTCACGCGCCAATCGAACATCGAGTGAGTATGCCACAGGTACCAATTTCGACGGCGGACTCGACCAACCACTGACCGTACGGTATCGGAGCCACTGAACGTCATTGCACACCGCATCGCACGACGGCTGTGCGATCCGTGTGTCACTCGGTTCAGTCGTTACTATCGGCGTAGTTTCCACATACTGCGAGTAGCGGCACTCTACAGTCGGCCGCACTGGTCGTCTGATGCGGTCAACCCTGCTCGAGTGACGCCAGTACCGCGACAGTGCTGTCTCCGTTCACCCCGGTCACTCCATGTAGCCGAGTCCTTTCAGCCGGTCCTCGACGTCGGTAAAGTCGTCGTCGACGTCTTCACCGTGTTCGGTTTTCGAGACACCCGTTCGCTCGACTTTGGTCGCTGCGGGCGTACTCTCCTCGTCGAACGCGTCGAACAGCACACGTCCGTCTGCGTTTTTCGGGACGGGTTCGCCGATGCCGTGTAGCAGGGTCGGGGCGATGTCGACGACGCGTGCACCGCGAAGCGTTGCGCCGGCCTCGACTGATGGTCCACGACAGAGGACGATTCCCTCTTTGCGGTGACTTGCTGCGTACGTCCCGGTGTCGCCGGTCGGCTCGCCAGTCAGTGCATTGCGAGCCTCGTAGACCCCTCGCCCGTTGACGATCAGATCCGGCGACCCGTCGTCGGTCGGGAACAGGTCGTCGCCGTCGAAGACGTCGAGCATCCGCGCGCCGCTGTCGTCCGTCACCGACTCGAACAGATCGGTTAGTTCGGCTTTGATCGCCGGAATCTGATCGGGATCGACGACACCGTTTTCGAACCGTCCAGTGTCGTTTACATAACAGTTGCCGGAACCGTGGACGAACGCGACCGTCTGATCGTAGTCGACGTCGTACAGCGCGTGATCGCCCGGAATCTGTTCGGCAACCGAGTCGACGAGCGCCCGGGGAAGCGTCGAGACGATCATCTCCTCGGAGATGCCGAGGCGATCGAGCGCGCCCGTGATGCGGTCTCTCGAGATGCCGAGACTCGCGAGTGCGCCGCGAGCGCCGTCGTCTTCTTCCCGGAACAGATAGCCTTCCCGCTCGAGGAAGTGATTGACGTAGACCAGTTCCTCGATCGGGCCGAACCCGTGGTCGGAGACGACGTAGAGGTCGGCGCCATGGCGATCCGTATACGCCATCACCTCGCCTAAGATCTCGTCGAGTTTCTTGTAGTGGGCGAGAAGCCGATCCATGTCCCAGATGAGGTGCTGGAAGCGGTCTGGGGCCGTGTAGACGAAAAAGAACAGCCGCCAGTCGTCGCCGGCCTCGTCCATCTGCAACTGCATGAGTTCGCGGCGGTTCGCGAGCATGTCGTCGACGGCGAGCTCGAACTCGTCGAGCCTGTCAGCGTAGTCGGGGTAATCGAGACTGATCTCGTAGTCGGGGATTCGCGACTCGATTTCGGACTTGAGTTCCGGCGGATGTGTGTACGCTTTGTCCGTCGACGGGGTCATCATCCCCGTCACCATCGTGCCATCGATCTCTCGGGCTGGATAGGTCATCGGGACGTTGCCGACGTGGGCCGGCGACACCTGTTCCCAGAGCGCCGGTTGTTGGAGATCGTGGCTCGTGTACATCTCGTGGGAGTAGCCCGACGAGAGATTTTGGAACCCGTAGATGCCGTGTTTGTCTGGCCAGACTCCAGTTGCGATCGACGGCCACGCGAGTGGCGTCGTCGCGGGCTGTGTGCTCTCGAGGGTCCCCGAGGCGCCGTCGTCGCGCATTCGGGCGAAGTTCGGGAGTTCACCCTCGTCGCTCCACTGTTCGATAAGATTCCACGGTACGCCGTCGAAACCGAGCACGAACGCTCGCTCGGCTGTCGAAGAGGACCTGCTCATGATTGGATATTGAGACGTTTGTGACGCCTGCTGTCCTGCAGATACCGAGATGACTGCTTTGTTATGGGGATATTTCACGCCACTTCCTCCAGTGAGTGGTCGATTTAGTCGTTCTACTGCCGAAATTCACCATATACTGTACGACGGTTTCATCGGCCGTACTGTCGCACTACATCGCCCGTTATCGAAGCTATCAACGCTGAAAGGTAACCCATAACAAAACCGTCCGTCGGACAGCATCGCTCTATGAATCACGTGCTATGGCTGTCTACTGGTGGTGGATCCCGTGGGTAGTGTCGTTCTCTCCCTGGATGCCGAGCTCGGCTGGGGGTTTCACGATCTCGCGGATCCACCGTCCGACCGCGTCGAGTCGGGCCGTCGTGGCTGGTCTGTGATGCTCGAGTTGCTCGAGGAGTTCGACGTCCCGGCGACGTGGGCCGTCGTCGGCCACCTCATGCTCGATTCCTGCGACGGCACTCACACTGAGCACCCGACCCCAGAGGGCTGGTTCGAACGCGAACGCGGCGAGTGGCAGGACCGTGAGGATCTGCGGTTCGGACGCGACCTCGTTACCGACCTTCTTGAATCCGATGTCGACCACGAGTTCGCCAGTCACACGTTCTCGCACGTGCTGTTCGGCCACCCACAGACGGATCGCGAACTCGCCGCTGCTGAACTCAAGCGCAGCATCGAGGTCGCGACCGAGTGGGACTGTTCGTTCGAGTCGTTCATCTATCCGCGAAACGCCGTTGGGCACCGCGACGTCCTCGCCGAGTACGGCGTCTCCACCTACCGTGGGTGGACGCCGAACCGTGAGGGGGCACGTGCCGTGTTCGATTCGATGGTTCGCGACCAGTCACTGCTCGTTGAACCCTATATCGACGACTACGGGCTGGTGAACGTGCCAGCGTCGCTGTTTCTGTTCGGCTTCGAGGGTCCGGCCCGGACCGTCGCGGAGTCGATTTGGGAGGACCCGATGGTCGCGCTGGCTCGCCGCGGTATCGACGAGGCTGCGGCCAACGACGGCACGTTCCACATGTGGCTCCACCCGAACAACCTGACGACCGAACGGGACGACCAGCGCATGCGGGCGATTCTCTCCTATCTCGAGCGCCGACGGGCGGAGGCCGACCTCGCCGTCGAAACGATGGCCGACGTGGCCCAGCGAGTTCGGCACTCACGCGGTGTCGACGGCGTGTCAACACGGATCGATACGCAGGCCAAAGCGAGCTGGAACTGACCGCTTCCTTGCGAACGGCTTGCACGATGGCCTCGAAGGGGCGTACTACACCTGTGGATATGAAAACGATAACAAAGCCCGCAGCGGGCCCGGTCTGGGGCAGATGCCACCAACAGTTCTCGGCCGATGGACCGACTCGAGCGCGCTCTCTCTTGGCGTCCTCGGCGTCGGAAATATCGGCATGGTACACCTGAAATCGGCACTCGCGATGCCCGACGTTGACGTCGTCGCGGCTGCCGATGCGCTGCCGGCTAACCGCGACCGAGCCGAACGCGCCGGTGTGGCCCGCACGTACGACGACTATACGACGCTGCTCGACGCCGAAGACCTCGACGTGGCGGTCGTCGCTCTTCCACCGTTTCTCCACGCCGACGCCGTCGAGTGTGCCGCAGACGCTGGGGTCGACGTTTTCGTCGAGAAACCGCTCGCTCGCTCGACTGACGAGGCCGACGAGCTGCTCGAGACGGCTCGCGAGGCGGGTATCGCTGTCGGCGTCGACCACACGCTTCGCTACCAGCCCGACATGGAAGGTGTCAAGGCCGACTACGACGACGGCACCGTCGGGCACGTTCCCTACGCCTCGATCACGCGACTCAACGATCACCCGCTCGGTCGCCCACCCGCCGACGATGCGCCGCCGGAATGGCCGCTCGATCCCGACGCCGCCGGTGGCGGCTCGCTGATCGAACTCGGCGTTCACTGTTTCGACGTCCTCGAGTGGCTCTTCGGCGACCTCGAGGTTCGGGACGCGACGATGGGCCAGAGCTTCGACATTCCCGCCGAAGACGCCGCGACAGTGTTGCTTCAGGCGCCGGAGACGGGAACGACGATCTCGCTCCACTGCGGGACCTACCAGTGGGAGCAGCTTCCGGAGGTCAACACGCGCTTGCGACTCGAGGGGATCACGGGGTCGATCAGCAATCAGGACCACCTGCCCGAGAACTTCTACGCGAGCGCAGCGACGGCGGCACTCTCGAACGTCGCGAGCCGGTTCACGAACAGCGAGCCGGACGTCTTCGGACCGACGTTCTACCTGCAGGCCCACTACAACGCGCTGGAAGATTTCTGTGACGCCATCCGGGACGGCGAGACGCCACCGGTCGACGGGGCCGACGGCCGGCGAACACTCGAACTCGCCGAGACTGCCTACGAACTCGCCCAGGAGGCCGACACTGAGTCACTCGAGATCCCGGAGGTGCTGTCGTGAGCGTTCACGTTGCCGCCGTCGATGCCTCCGAGCGACGAGGTGGGTGGACGACCGACATCGACCGGCGGCTGGCGATCCTCGAGTCGCCAGTTCGTGCCGTGCTCGAGCCCTACGCCGATGCACTTTCGGATGCCGACCGAATTACACTCGTACCCGACGCTCACTACCCGTTCCATCCGTCGACGGGAATGGTCACCGATCCCGCCGTGCTCGGGACGATCGCCGCTGTGCTCGAGACACGAACCGACGCCGACATCGCCGTCGCCGGGGCGACCGACGATCGCATCGCGTTCGACCGCGCCGCTGGCTATCTGGGCTATCCGTCTGTTCTCGAGCGGTTCGACGCGACGCTGGTCGACCTCGCAGACGAACCCCGGCGGAATCGTGTCGTCTCGGTGCCGGACCAGCAGCTCTCGGTATCCGTCCCAGAACGACTTCTCGAGAGCGCCGTCGTCGCCGTTCCGTCGCTTCGTCCCACTCGAGACGGGCCCGTCGCCGGGGGAATGCGCACACTCGGGCGACTCGCCGCGAGTGTCGCCGACGCCGACCTGACTGCTATCGGCACGACACGGGCTATCGAGCCCGCATTCACCGTCCTGGATGCGACGACCGCCTACGGTGGTGATCCGATTGCGGCCGACACGCTGGTCGCGGGGCCGACACCGCAAGTCGACGCGATCGGTTCGTCGTTACTCGGCCGCTCGCTCGAGGACGATCCGGTGCTCAGACACACGCTCGATGCCGACGAGCCGGCGATCACTGTCGAGAGCGCTGACGACGCCGCTGTCGATCTCGCGGCGCTTCGCCGCCGGTTGCCCGACGGCGAGTTGCCGCCGCCCGACGACACCCATCCGGCCGTCTCGACTGCCTACCGACTGTACGCCGCGGTGGCCGGCGATGCCGTCCCGCCACAGCTGGAGCAACGCCGATGACGGGCCAAACTGCGGCCGTCACCGGCGCGACGGGGTTTCTCGGCACGCGACTCTGTGATCTCCTGCTCGAGGCCGGGTGGGACGTTCGCGGCCTGAGCCGGCCGACGTCGGATCGTGGCGACCTCGAGGGCGTCGATTGGCACGTCGGCGACCTGTTCGACGATGAGACGCTGCGAGCGCTGGTGGACGGCGCTGACGTTGTCTTCCACCTCGCCGGCGTTAGTCTCTGGAACGCAACTCCGGAGCAGGTCCACCGGGTCAACGTCGACGGGACCGAAAACGTCCTCGAGGCCTGTCGCGACGTCGATGCTGGACGACTCGTCTTTACTAGTACGGCCGGGACGCGCCGGCCGCCCGACGATCGACTGGTTGCGGACGAAACCGACGTCGCCGAACCCGTCGGAGCCTACCAATCCTCGAAGGCACGGGCGGAACGGCTGGTCGATCAGTACGCCGAGACCGACGGTGAGGCCGTCACCGTCCATCCGACGTCCATCTTCGGCCCCGGCGACGAGGCTTTTACCGCCCAGTTGCTTTCGATGGGCGTCGACCCGACGATGCCGGCCCATCTCCCCGGCGGACTGAGCATCGTCGGCGTCTCCGACGTCGTCGACGGCATCGTCGCAGCCGCCGAACACGGTGTGAACGGCGAGCACTACCTCCTCGGCGGCGAGAACCTCACCTACAATCAGGCCGTCTCGAGGATCGCCAACGCCGTCGACGGCTCTCCCGCTCGAATCCGCGTCCCGGCGACGGCGATCCACGCCGCCGGGCCGGTCGCCGAGGTCGCGAGTTCCGTCGCCGGTATCCGAATGTTCCCGTTCGACCGGCAGATGGCCCAGCTCGCGACCAAGCGGCTGTTTTATTCCTCGAGCAAGGCCAGCGAGGAACTCGGCTACGACTACCGGCCGCTCGAGGCCCATCTGCCGGAGACGATGGCGTGGTACCGGTCCGAGTGCTAGCTGTCGGTCCGTGTTCACCCCGACGTCTAGCGAGATGGGTTCTGATCGAAACCGTACCGCGAGGTCTCGAAACGTTCGAACGAGGGGTGTATTTCCGTCTAACTGTGCCACTCGAAAGCCGTGACACTACATGCTGATGACCCGTCAGTGGTGTCGCCGCGCGACCGCGTCGACGGCGGCCGTCACTCGTGGCCGAGTTCGTTTTTCCGTTCCGGCGACCTGCTCGTAGACCTCGAGCAACTGATCCGTGGTTCGGTCGATACTTACGTCACGGGCAGCCTCGCGGCCGTTCGAGCGCTCCTCGCGCTGCAGCACGTTGATCAGCCCGTCGATCAGTTCCTCGTCGGTCGTCGCGACGTGGGAGGGAGAGACCCCAGCCAGTCGCTCGCGGACGTCGCCGACGTCGAGGGCGACCACGGGCAGATTACAGGCCAGCGCCTCTTTGACCGAGTTCGGCGACCCCTCGCTGTCGGAGGTCAACAGCAGCGCGTCTGCGGCGTTCATGTAGTCGGCGACCGCGTCGTGGTCGACGCCGTGGACGACGCGGAGTTCGACCGGGCGCTCGAGCAGATTGTCGACCACCGAGACGATCCGTTTCGCTCGTGGGAGGTTCTTTACTTCGCGTTCGGGCGGGTACGGAAACAGCACCTGATAGGCGTCGCCGACGTCGTCCCAGCCGACGGCTTCGCGGGCCCGAGCCTGTGGTTTCGGCTGGAAGCGCTCTAAGTCGACGCCGTCGGGGATCACCCGGCAGTCCTGGCCCAGTTCCGAACGCATTCCTTCTGACATGACGATCACCTCGTCACACAGCGGCGCAGACGCGACGCTGATCGGCTTGACGGGACCGTGGACGTCTGACCCCCACAGCGACAACACGACCGGCGTTTGCCGCTGTGCCAGCGCCATCGGGGCCGTCAGCCCGTAGTGGGCGTGGATCAGGTCGTACCCGTTTCCCGCCTCGCGGATGACTTTCGGGACGGTACGGAGGTAATCGGTCGGCCCCCGTGCGGTGTCGGCGCTGACCTCGCCGGCGACCGACACCGTCGAAAACGAGACGCCGCGTTCCTCGAGGGCGGCCATCTGCTGGGTCATAAACGGCGCGTCGGCGTACGTCGTGAGCGTGAGGACGTGCATCTCGAACTGCCGGAGAGAGGGCCCGGACCCGTTTTGTTATCTAGTCTGCAGCGTCGCTGACGGTGCAGTCAATGCCGGAATACGTACTGCAACGGTCTGCTCGCTGGTGCTCCCCAATGTGGACTGAGACGGTCCGACGAGTTTTCTTCCCGTACACGCACATGTTCGAATCCGGCACTGTCCCGTCAGTTGCCGTATTCGGCCGCCTCGGGCCGTAGCAATACGATTACAAAGCACTGCTGGCGGCTATCCCGAGGCGATGCGGATCCTCGTCTTTGCGAACACACCCGCGCACGTCCATCTGTATCGACACGCCGTCGATCGGCTCGAGGCCGCGGGCCACGACGTGCTGGTCTTGACTCGAGAGTACGCCTGTACGACGGACTTACTCGATTTCTTCGGGATGCCGTACCGGGTGTACGGCACGCACGGCACTGACAGCTATTCGAAACTCCGATTTGCCCGTGAACTCGGCGGTCAGTTCGTGACGATCGCCCGCGAAGCAGTCCGATTCGATCCGGACGTCATCTTCGGTCGGGGACCCTACGCCGCCTACGCGGGAACGCTGACTCGAGCGCCGGTCGTCCTCGTCCTCGACGACGAGCCGGGCGATTTCAACCACACCGTCTCGCGGCCGTTCGCGGAGACGATCCTCTCGCCGGCGGTCACTCGCCGCGACCTCGGCGAGGACCACTACACGTTCGAGGGGTTCAAAGAGTGTGCGTATCTCCACCCCGACGTCTTCTCCCGCGACGAAAACGTCCGCGAGTTCCTCGGCGTCGACCCGGACGAACCCTACGTTATCGCTCGGTTCAACGCACTCGATGCGCTTCACGACACCGACATCGAAGGCTTCAGTCCTCACCAGCGACGCGATCTGCTCGAGCGACTGAGCGAGCACGCGACCGTCTTCGTCTCGGACGAAGGCGGCGAGATGGATCTACGCGACCTCCCTGCCCGGCCGTACGATCTCCACCCTGCGTTGATCCACGATGCGATGGCCGAGGCCTCCCTGCTGGTCGCCGATACGGGCACGATGGCCACCGAAGCGGCGCTGCTTGGCACACCTGCGTTCCGCTATCGCGGGACGGACAGCCACGAGTACGGCGAGTTTCAGGAACTCGAGCGCGCGGGACTGGCCGAACAGTTCGACGAGTACGTCGACGTCCGAAAGCGCTCGCTCGAGATCCTCGCCGATGACGACGCGTCGGCTCGCTGGCAACGGCGGCGACAGGAATACATCGACGATATGATGAATTTGACCGAGTTGCTGGTTGCGGTTGCCGAAGCTCGCGGGTCGATCGACCGACTGAGCCCGGCGACACGGCAGACGGTCCAACCCGTCCGGCGGGAAACAGCGCGGCCGGAACAGTAGATCGTAGCACGGTTTCTTTGTTCAGAACATCCCGTGTGACTCGTGTCACGTGCAGATGAAGCAATTAACGCCACGGCAATCAACATCTCCGTTAATTATCGTCTCGATTGCGGTTGCGTCGTGGTTGAGCCTTCCTGAATAGCGGCCTCGCAACTACCGACAACCCGATGAGTAAGATGACAAATGCGGCCCCCAGCCATGAAACTGGCAGTCCGAGGAGATATAATCCAGAGGTTCCGATGAGTGCCAGCATGATAATTGCAATAAGGACTAAATGAACACCTCCGAAAGCACCAGTAACCTTTGAATCACCGTACATGTCAAACCATTCATTTTATTTACGTATGTTTCTTGTGGTGTAAAATCCTATACGGGTTTTGAGTTCAGCACTGATAATCGATAACGAAGCTGTATTACCAATCACAGATAACCGAAGTACCCACTCCTGCTGGTACCAGTCTGCCTCGAGCCACGAGCACCCGGAGACGGCAAGTCCGGGATGTATCCGCGTCTCCGCCGAGTGTCTAGTCACACGATGTACCAGGATCTGTTGCTCGCCACCGACGGGAGTGAGGGCGCTCGCCAGGCTACAGAGCACGCGATCGAACTCGCCGCCCAGCTCGATGCGGCCCTGCACGTCCTCTCGGTGTCCGAGGAGGGACCGCACAGTTCGGAAAAACAGGATCGAATGCGTACTGATCCGGAATCCAAGGCCACCGACGCGCTTGAGGACGCTGAACGAGCAGCCGCCGATGCGGGCCTCGAGACGTCGACGATCGTCCGCCACGGCGTCGCCCAGGAGGAGATCGTCGACGTCGCCGAGACGAACGCGATCGACATGATCGTCATGGGTACCCACGGCCGAACCGGGCTCGATCACCTCGTCGTTGGCAGCGTCGCCGAGGAAGTCGTTCGAAACGCACCAGTGCCGGTCGTCACGGTTCGAGAACGGAGTTGAGGCTCGCGCTCGAGCGGCGGTCGTCGCTTGCAGCCTGAGATCGACTGTCGGTCGCCGAGCACGTAATGTCGTACTACCCGCGGATACGGCCTCGATAATTAACCAATCGGCACTGAAACGCCGTCCTATCGTGGTCGCTCGTCGTTCGAGAGTTCCCAGTCGGTTGGTGTCCGAGTGGGACCTTCTACGGTCACTGCACTCACTCGCGCAGTCACATCGGTACTCCCCACGAATGGCGGTGAGCTGCCGGTGAGTGACGAGTCAACCGCCGCCATTGGTGACGTCCTCCGCGTGCTCGTCGTCGGCGACTCGAGTGCGGCTGATGCGGCGATGGATGCACTTTCCTCGCAGCTTACGTCGATCTCGCTCGTCAGAGAGCGAACGCTCTCGAGCGCCGTCGACCGTCTCGCAGGCCTCGAGATCCACTGTGTCGTTTGCCCGATCGAGCCGATGGCGGCCGAGTCGACGCTTCTCGAGTCGCTTCGAGAGCGAACCGAGTCGGTACCGATCGTCGCCGTCGTGAGCCACGAAGCCGACGAGGAGACGGTCGAGCGAGCACTGGAGGCCGGAGCGACCGATCTCATCGACGCGACCGCGCCACCGCGGCTCGTCGCCACACGGGTCAACAACGCCGCCACACGGTTCCGACTCGAGGGCGCGTCCGATCGGTGCAGTCGGTCGATCCTCGAACGGTCCGACGCGCTCGTCTGGGTGCTCGAGGAGACGGGTACCATCGAGTACGCGAGTGCGGCCGTCGAGCCCCGGCTGGGTTACACGCCGGACGAACTCGAGCGGACGTCCCTCCCACAGCTCGTCCATCCGGACGACCGCGAACTGATCGAAGGGACGCTCGAGACCGTGTCAGCGGCCGCGCTCGGGGCCACCGAGCGCGAGTCGGTACGCCTTGGCCACGCCGACGGCACGTGGCACGTGTACGAACTGACCGTGACAAACCGTCTCGCTGATCCGCTCGTTGCGCGACTCGTGGTGACGCTCTCGTCGACGCCGACGGCCGGACCGGACGATGGTACTCGGACGGCGCTCGAGCGACTTGCGGAGTCAGTGATCGCGCTCGGTCCGCAGTGGGAGCTTCGCTACGCTAACGCGGCTGCGAGTCGGCTTTTCGCTCCCGACGTGGACGCAGAGCCTGGAACCGTCGTCTGGGAGCTGCTCGACGACGCCGTCCGCGAGCAGTTCTACGAACGGCTTCACGAGGCCCGGGCGAGGGACACTGTCGTCGAGTTTGAGGCTGTCATCCCCGACTCCGAGACTCGGTTTGTCGTCTCCGTCCATCCCGGCGATAACGGCGTCACCGTGTCCGCGCGTGAGGCACCTGCCACCGAGTTCGGCGGCGTCGATCGGGAGCGCTTCGACCTCCTCGAGTCGGTCGTCGACGCGCTCGATGACGGTCTCGCCGTTCTCGAGGGCTCGACGATCCGGTACGCCAACGCGCCACTGGTCGAACTGGGGGGCGAAACGCCGCTCGTCGGCCGCGACCTCGAGTCGATCTTCGACGCCGAGCTCGCGGCAGCGATTCGCGAGCGAGCACGGTCGCCGGTGGTCAGATGGATGGACCCCGTTTCGGGCTCGCTCGTCGCTGGTGACGCCCGTCGCCCGGTCGACGTCTTCGTCACGCCGCTGTCCGGCGACGACCGAACGCTCTGTGTCGTCCGCGACGGCCGTCGATCGCCGGCTGCATCCCTGTCGACGGTCCATCGGACGGTTACGGCGATACGCGACGCCGAGAGCCGCGCTGCCGTTCGACAGTTGGCCGTCGACGCGACGCTCGAGTGCTCGGCGGCTGATTTCGCCGGCTGGTATCTCGTTGAGGAGGACGTTCTCAGACCGGCAGCAGTCGCTACTCGAGCCGATTCCGAATCCGACGCTGTCGACCTCCCGCCGATCGATCGAGCCGGCATCGACGTGCTCGAGCGTCTCGAGGCCGGCGCAGCTGCCGCTGGCGACGCGATCGTCTTCGATCGTCCGGACGTCGAGTCGGCCCTCTCGCGCGCCGGCATCCGCGCTGAGCGGGTGCTCGCCGTTTCGGTCCCCGATCACGGCCTTCTCGTCGCGACGAGTACCGACCCGATGGCGTTTGGCGCGCGTACGAAGCCACCAGTCGAAACCGTGACTCGAGCGGCTGCGATCGCACTCGATTCGCTCGAGTGCGGGGTGACGGTCCGGCGACAGCGTGGTGATCTCGAGCGACTCGAGGCCCTCGTCGCCCGCTGCCAGCAACTTCAGCGGACCGAACGAACGCTGCTGGCCGGTGACTCTCGGGCCGACATCGAACGGCACCTCTGTAACGCGCTCGTCGACCTCGAGATCGACGACGTGACCGGTTCGATCGAATTTGCCTGGGTCGGCGACGTCGCCACCAGCACCGATCGGATCGCCCCCAGTACGTGGGCCGGGCGTGACGGCGCGTTCGTCGAATCGCTGTCAGTCTCGATGGACGACGAGTCGACTCATCCAGCGGCGCGCACAGCCCACACGCTCGAGCCGACTGTCGTCGCCGATCTCGAGGGCGAGGACCTCGATCAGGCATGGCAACGCCGGGCACTCGAGGCTGGCTTCGGCTCCGTCCTGAGCGTCCCACTCGTCGTCGACGACTTCTGTTATGGGACGCTCACCGTGTACGCGTCCCAGCCGTCGCTGTTCGACGCCGACGTCCGACAGTCGTGCGTCCACCTTGCAGCGGTCGCCAGCGCCGCGATCGCGTCGATCGAACGGAAACGCGCACTGCTGGCCGATCGCGTCACCGAACTCGAGGTCGTTCTCCGGGACGAGACGACGCCGCTGTCGGCGATCGCCCACCGACTCGAGCGACGACTCGACGTACAGGCCGTCGTTCCCCGTTCGTCGGGCGGTTCGACGGTGTTCTGTACGGTCCGCGACGTCACGGAGGTGGACCTCGATACGGCTTTCGAGGCAGTGTCAGCGATCGAATCGGGTCGTCTCGTCGGCGACCGGGCGGACGAGTCGCTGCTCGAACTCGCCTTCACTGCGTCGTCAATCGCGGAGACGCTCGCGACACACGGGGGCGTGTTACAGTCCGTGACGCCGGTCGACGATCGAACGCGGCTCGAAATCACGCTCTCGAGTACCGTCGACGTCCGGTCGTTCGTTCGCATGCTCGAGCGAACGTACCCGGGCACGGAGTTACTCGCCCGTCGGCAGCGGGCTCGATCCGACCGGTCCGTCCGCACGTTCGACGCCGAACTCCGCGAGCGGCTCTCGGAGCGACAGTTCCGGACCCTCGAGACGGCGTACTACGGTGGCTTCTTCGAGTGGCCTCGCGAGAGCACCGGCGAAACGATCGCCGACTCACTCGGTGTCTCCCAGCCGACGTTCAGTCGTCATCTTCGCCTCGCTCAGCAGAAACTGTTCGAACTATTGTTCGACGAACGCGACGCCGCCGACAGTGGCTGACCGCGAAGTCCGAAATCTGCTCAGTGTTTCGACGGGGTATTCGACACTTACTACTGCTCACAGATCGGAACTGGCCGGTAACAGACTATTTCTTTCCCCTCGAAACACTCAGCACGAACGATGGCTGAATCAATATAGCAGGTCGTCGCCGCGTCGGTTTTCTGTATAGCGTCTACGATCATATCCCAGCGGTCGAATCAGACGCTCAATGAGCGAGTTCGCGGTAACCGGATCTTACGACGGTCATCCACTCGGATGGCGGATCAAGCAGTGAGCATCGAGAGTTCCAACGCCGGGCGAGAGTCGGGCATCCGGTCGCAGGCGGACGGCGGCATCGTAACCCAACTCCGTCTCGACCACTCGTCGCTGTTCTTGCGCCCGACCTTGCGCCGCGCGGCTGACGTCACCGTCGAACCCGAGTACTGGACCACCCTCGAGACGGGGGAAACGCTCGTCTTCTGTAGCGTCTACGGGCGTTCGTTCGATCGCTTCGAGACGGCCCTCGAGATGGATCCGACGGTTACGGACCCCACCCTCGTCGATCGCTACCCCGATCGGCGTGTTTACCGGGTCGCGCTCACCGATCGAGCAGTGCCGTTTATCGCAGAAACGGCGGCCGCCGGCGGGCGACTGCTCGACCTCTCGAGTTCGCGTGACGGCTGGCTCGTCCAACTGCAGTTCCCGAGTCGGGACGATCTCGTCTCGTTCAACGACTACTGTCGCGAGCGTGGGATTTCGGTGACGGTCGATCATCTACGGCTGTCGGACGACGACGACGACGGCATCGTTGCCCTGACCGAAAAGCAGCAGGAACTCCTCGTCGTCGCCCACGAGGAGGGCTATTTCGACGTGCCGAGGGGCATCTCACAGGACGAACTGGCCGACCGACTCGGCGTCTCGAAGTCGGCTGTCTCGCAGCGACTTCGCCGCGCGATCGGCGAACTCTGTGCGTCGAAGCTGTGTTGACAACGTAGTCAGCATCACCCGACCATTCGCTTTCGGAACGCCTCGAGAACGGATGTTATGCCCAGAAAAAGCCAGACTGTTTGCATCACCGAGGCTCGACGACATCGCCGGTGATACGGACGTCCGTCCGTCAGTACCGGTGCACCCGCGACCGTCCTGCGAGTGCACCGTGACATCGGTCCAGCGGACCGTGTGAGTCGTACGACGCGGTTCCGATCGCTTACGCGTCGTCTTCGCCGTCGTCTTTCATCGCGCCGAGCTGTGAGACGAGCTCGTCGGTCGAGGCATCGGACTCGAAGGACAGCTGTCCGTTGTGGTCGTTTTCGTGGACGTTGACGGCCTCTACATCCTCGTCGTCGTCGGCCGTCTGCTGCTGTTGCTCGGATTCGTCGTAGCTACCAAAACCCATATGTTGACATACTCAGCGACTGCTAAAGGTGTGCCGATTCGCAGCGTCTCTGTGGTCTTGGTCCATGATTCGGATTCCCACTCCGTTTCCGTTATCCGGGTTGGAGCCGTCCCCGGTCTGCCCGCGATACGGACCGCTCACGCCGGTGTTGCGTGTGCGTGTCGATATCACTTCAGCCGCAGGTACTGCCGATCGTACTCGGGTTTGCCCTGTCGTGGGTGGATCATGATGAACGATTCCGGCGGCATCTCGGCCAGCCGCGCCGGGAGATCCTCGAGTTCGTTGTGCCAGCCGACATCGCCACGACGCGGCGAGATGGTAATGATGAGGTCGTCGTCGTCGGTTTCGTCCTCGAGCGTTGGTAGGAGCGTCCCCCAGTCGTCGAGTTCGGTGAATTCGGCTGTGGCGTCTTCTTCGACGAGACCGAACAGTTGCTCGAACTGGTGGGCGGAGCCCTCGATCACGATGACGGTTAGCTCCGCACCCAGCCCAGTTGCGATCCGTTTGATGATGTGGACGGACTCGTAGAACCCCTCGTGGTGGTCGGCACCGATTGGGACGACGACGAAGATCCGTTTGGTCGTGTTGATCGGATGGCCCAGCCGCGAGATCAACACGGGAAGCGAGGACCGTTCGAGCACCTGATCGATGATGCTCCCGAAGATTCGGTGCCGGAACGTCTCCGTCGCGTCCCAGCCCATGATGATCTGGTTGGCCTCTACCTCCACCGACCCTTGAACGATCCCCGACGCGATGTTGTGGTTGACTCGCGTTTCGGTTTCGATGGGGACCTCCGCGGCGCTGCCGGCCGCAGCGAGGTCCTCGAGGTCGTCGTTGACTGCTGCAACCTGAGTCTCGGTCGACTGCGTGCTATCGGGCTGGACGACCGTCATCACGTGTACCGGCTCGGACTTACTGTCGCCTTTGATGACGAAAGCGAGCTCGAGCAGTCGCTGCTGGAGTGCAGCGTTGTTCGACAGCGGTAACAGGATGTTGGGGTCTTTCGCGCTGCCGTCGTCGTCCCCAACGTCACGCTCGAGTGCCAGGTTCGTCGCTGCCCGTTCGGTCAGCCACGGGCTGACGAGTGCGGTCACGAGCAACAGCAAGACGACGGCGTTGAGCACTTCGGCAGCGAACAGTCCCTCTTCGAACCCGATGAGCGTGATCGCCAGTGCGGCAGCAGCCTGCCCGGTAGAGAGGCCGAAGATGACGTTGCGCTCGCTCGTCGTATACCCTTGAATCTGGGCGACGAGCCACGCGGCACCGGCTTTCGTGAGCACCATCACGACGACGATGAGTGCAGTGATCTGTAGCGTCTCGGGGCCTGCAAGAATCACGCTCGGGTCGACGAGCATCCCCACGTGCAGGAGGAAAAACGGAATGAAAAAGGCGTTGCCGACGAACTCGATGCGGTTCATCAAGGTGCCGCCCTGTGGAATCAGTTGGTTCAGTGCCAAGCCAGCGACGAACGCACCGAGGATTGCGGCGAGATCGAGAATCTCGGCGAGACTGGCGGCCGCGAAAACCGCGACCATTACGAACAGAAACTCGAAGTAACTCTCCTGGCTGAAGGTCTGGAAGAACCACCGTGAAACCGGTGGGAGAACGAACCAAGCGCTGCCGAATAAGACGACGAGCGCGAACCCGACCTGAGCGAACAGCCAGACGGTGAGTTCGCCTTCGACGGCACCGGTGACGATCGCGAGCACGACTAACGCGAGCGTATCTGTAAAGAGGATACCGCCGAAAACCGCGGTGACGGCCCGGTTTTTCGTCACACCAAGTCGATTGACGATCGGGTACGCGAGTAGTGTGTGCGAGGCGAACACCGACGAGAGCAACAATGCCGCCCAGATATCGAGTCCGAGAACCGTATACGTCACGACGGTCCCCACCAGAAACGGGATGCCGAAACTCGCAAGTCCGAACAGGGCCGCGTTCTCCGGTGCTTCCTTGAACCCGCGCATATCAAGTTCGAGCCCCACGGTAAACAGCAGATAAATCAACCCCACTTCGCCGAGCAGTTCGATCGCATCGGAGTGCTCGACGAACTCGAGCGCGCCCGGCCCGATGATCGCACCGAAGACGACGATGCCGACGATTCCTGGCTGGCCGAGTCGCTTGACCAGCAAGGGGCCGACGAGGAAGACGGCCATCGCGATCGTAAAGACCAACACCGGCTGATCGAGCGGTAGCCCGAGGCTACCGGCGACGAACGGTGTGCTCATCGGTTGCTCGACCAACTCCATAGTCAGTGTTCACGTGGTCTCTGACGCTGTGTGGGGTAAGCCACTGGCTCCGCCATCACGGACAGCATTCGATATCCCTCGAGCATCAATACCGTAATCATCGCCAAAAATGAACGGGTGAGTAATAAAACATATCATTCTGAGAACTGAATTCGAATATACGTACATTTCAGACGCTGCCGGCTAATACCGGCCGTTGGACTCGAGACGCCCCGTCGAAGTATCTGTACAAACGCGCGACGATAGCCACGATTATTATATCGGTGTATCGTACTGCCTCTCATGGGACGATATGGTAACCTCGATTATAGCTTTCTAACCAAAGCTGGGTTCCTGTTCGGTCTCGGATTGCTGCTTTTCGGTGCAAGTGGTGAGATACTCGGTCACGCCGTGTTCGGTGACCTGCCCGCGTGGCAGAACACGCTGTTCACCTACTCCGAAGGAGTCGGGCTCGTCATCAGTTTCGTTACGCCCTGGATCTTCGGGATTTTCCTGCCACTGACCGAATAGTCGAGCACTCGTTTCTCGTCCGAACCGGTCCTGATGCTGGCCCGTCACGCCAGCAATGCAGCCGTGCTCGCCTGCGACGTCCGCACCCAACGCATTGGGTGTGGGCTCGTTTTCACCCTCACGAAGCGACCGATGAGACCCAACCGACGAACGGAAGCCGGTGAATATTTTCGAACCAGTCGCTGGTCGAAAAACCACGTTTCGAGTTGGCCGCCGAGATCAGTGGTTGTGGGTCCATACTCGAATCTTGTCAGCCTGTTTGGTTGACATACTCTGTTTCGAGCCGCGTTTTGAACCATCTCTCGCGGTAAAATCGATGAAAACCGTACGTATATTTCGAAAATCGGTCCGAAGGTAATACTGTTTCTGGTGCAGACCTGTTTCGAAATCGACCCGAGATGGCCTGTTACCTGCTAACTACCGTCGCTAGTAGTCCGTCTATAGTAATGGCGGCAGATGGGGAGGTCCGTATCATGTCCGTGCACCGTTTGCCATCTCGAACAGTCGCCACGGGCGAACAACTACCTATGACGCCATCACGTCTGTCACGGGCGACCGTTCGATACCCTCCCCGCGTTCGTTCGAGGTCGAGTTCGAAAACTACTCCGTCGGTCTGTGAGCGTGTCACCGAACACGTTCACGGTGGGTGAGTGACCGATGTGTGGAATTATCGGTCGGGTCGGCGATGGAAACGCCTTAGAGCCGCTGCTGACTGGCCTCGAGAACCTCGAGTATCGTGGGTACGATTCGGCCGGTATCGCCGTCCAGAACGGATCCGGCATCGACGTCCAGAAGAGATCCGGCAAGGTCGATGAACTGAAAGAATCGATCGGTGACGCGCCGCTCGAGGGCGAGGTCGGCATCGGCCACACACGCTGGAGTACCCACGGGCCGCCGACCGACGCGAACGCCCATCCCCATACCGACGGCACGAAAGACGTCGCGGTCGTCCACAACGGTATCATCGAGAACTACGCCGAGCTCAAATCCCGGCTCGCCGACCACGGCCACGAGTTCACTAGCGACACCGACACCGAGGTCATCCCGCATCTCATCCAGTTCTACCTCGACGACGGCATGGAAAACGAAGCGGCGTTTCGCCGCGCGATCGACGAACTCGAGGGGAGTTACGCCGTGACGGCGATGCTGTCGGGCGAGCACGTCCTCTACGCTGCCCGGCAAGGCTCGCCGCTCGTCGTTGGTATGGAAGACGGCGAGTACTTCCTCGCGAGCGACGTGCCGGCGTTTCTCGAATATACGGACAGCGTGGTCTATCTCGAGGACGGCGACGTCGTCATCGTCGACGACGGCGGCGTCGAGTTCACCGACCTCGAGGGGAATCCGGTCGTCCGCGAACCCGAAACGATCGAGTGGGACCCCGAACAGGCCGGCAAAGGCGAGTTCGATCACTTCATGCTGAAGGAGATACACGAGCAGCCGACGTCGCTGGCACAGGCCCTCGAGGGCCGAATCGATCCCGAGAACGAACGGATCGCGCTCTCGGATTTCGAGCCGGGAACGTTTGCCGACGTCGAGAGCGTCCAGTTTATCGCCTGCGGAACGTCTTATCACGCGGCACTGTACGGCTCACTCGCACTGAACCAGGCCGGGATTCGATCGACGGCGCTGCTCGCAAACGAGTACAGCGTTTCGGCCCCACCGGTCGACGACGACACGCTGGTCGTCGCGGTCACCCAGAGCGGCGAGACGGCCGATACGCTGAACGCGCTGCGACAGGCCAACGCCGAGGGGGCGACGACGGTGACGGTCACGAACGTCGTCGGCTCGACGGCTGCCCGCGAGGCCGACCAGGCGCTGTTTATCCGTGCCGGGCCGGAAATCGGCGTCGCCGCGACCAAGACGTTCTCCTCGCAGGCGGTCATGCTGTTATTGCTCGGCCAGTGTATCGCTGCCGACCACCACGGCGAGCCGCCGGCCGATCTCGAGGCGCTCCTGCCGGAGCTCGCTGCGATGCCCGATGCGATCGACGGTCTGCTCGAGACTTCCGAGGCCGACGCTCTCGCTGAGCAGTACGCACACAGTCAGTCGTACTTCTTCATCGGTCGGGGACTCGGGTTCTCGGTGGCGCTCGAGGGCGCGTTGAAGTTCAAAGAGATCACCTACGAGCACGCCGAGGGCTTCGCCTCGGGTGAGCTCAAACACGGTCCGCTGGCGCTCGTCACGCCAGAGACACCCGTCTTCGCCGTCTTCACCGGTGAGGAAGACGAGAAAACGCTCAAAAACGCCGAGGAGGCACAGACCCGCGGTGCGCCGGTGATCGCGGTCTGTCCCGACGATCACCGTGCGGTCGACGTTGCCGACGAACACCTCTCGATACCCGAAACCGCGCCCGACCTTGCGGGGCTGCTCGCAAACGTCCAGTTACAACTGGTCTCGTACTACGCCGCTGACCTCCTCGATCGACCGATCGACAAACCGCGTAATCTCGCCAAAAGCGTCACCGTCGAATAGGCTCTCACCCCTGTCGTGTCGTTTCGCGTTGATTCCGGATTGCGTTTTCACGTCCGACCGCCGTCGCTCCTGTGCCGTTCCTGTCGTCCGTTCGGCTCGCTCGAGGACGTCGCTGGCTTCGTGCTCGCCTCTCGGTCGAACCTCGAGTACGAGCCATCGATGCCGTCGGACCCGGACCACCCCCGTAGACTCGGATCCGGACGGCGTCGCCGGCACCGACCCGCACTCGAACGAAGCGCAATCGCCCTGGAGAGAACTGCCACGCTGTCTGTCGAGCCGTCCTCTCCACCTAGGCAGGCACCACACCACCATATAAAGGCAACACGTGGGAGTGACGGCACACTGACAGTCGGTGTTCCGATGGTTCGACCGTCTGTCTGGTCAGGTCGAGTCCCGTGGAATCTCTTCCGACTCACACTGGAAGAGGTGTCGGGTGAATAGCACCCACTTTTCAGCTCGATTTACCGTCGGTCGAGACTCGTGTGACGACCGTGAATCGTCGCTCGAACTCGAGTCGATCCGACCGTAAGTACTCCCATAAAACGAGATATTATCGGATGTAAATCACGTATTACCGCCGTGTAAAACGCTGACACTGCTGTTTTCCGAACAGTCTTCTATCGATGACTGTCACGGATTGAATTGGGATGGACTCGCATTTATCTTGATTATGCTGTCTATAGTAAATACCGTTCTGTGGCTACGAGTTGATGATGTCGACGGAACCAACTGATACGAAGTGGACACCGATGACGTCTGGTCAGCAAACGACTGCCCCTCGATGTGTCAACTGTGGGAACCAGGTCACTCGGCAGTTTGCTCGTGTCTTTGGGGACAATCGTGACGTCGTCCACGCTTGTCCTGACTGTGCGACGTACCGAGAGATGAAAACGTCCGATTTCATTCCGAAAGAACGACGATAACGATTCTCGAGCGCGTGTTCTGTTGACGACGCCGTCTTCTGTCGCCTCGTACAACCGCCAGATCGACATCGACTGGCTCGATAGTACCAACTGAAACGGGTTCCACACCGATCGCACTGTCCGCGGTTCTCGCTTATAGGCGTTCCTCCCCGTTCGCTTTCCTGCGGTCTCGCCCACCTCGTTCGCTTCGAATCGCGCACGCTCCGAACTGCACTCCCGTCGTGCGATCGGATGTGCACTGACGTTTAGCGGCTACTATAGAGTAATTCGTTTCAGATGCTACTATCGGTCCACGACCGTGTGTCTTTGATGTCGACGTGCAACGGACACACTGCTCTGGGACTGACGTCTCAACGGACAGTGTGATGTGGAACTCGTTTCAGGTGTTCATAGAGCGGTTTTGATTCGTGAAACGACTGCGTTGTGGTGGACGAAATGCTGGGTCGAGACGGAACGGCCACAGCACGGTCACGATCGCACCGAGAGCTCGTGACAGCAGTTGGTCCTCGCTGACGACGCTCGAGACCGGTCATACCCTGCCTGTCCTGTCGTTAGCCGCTCCCTATATTTCTGAACTGTCTGTATCGTATATACGGCGGACCCGCGTCGGTGTCACCTGATAATGACTCCAGTATCGCGCCGTCGACGGACCGCGTCGTCTCTCAGTTCGATCAGGGGGTGGCCGGTCGCAAAACTGTCCGTCCGGACCGACCGAGCGCTGCCCCACTGCAGTGTGCGAACCGAAACCGACCGCCGGCGAACTCACCAATGAGTGCAACCGAATCCGAGCCCGAACTCGAGGGGGAGACTGCCGATTCGGACTCGTCGACGTCACTGACCGAGTTGCCGCCGAGTTCGAAACTCGTCTACAAAGTTCTCGAATACGAAGGATCCATGACACAAGAGGAGATCGCGACGGAGTCCCGCCTCTGTCCTCGGACCGTCCGGTACGGAATCGGTAAACTCGAGAACGAGGACCTGGTCACCAGTCGTATCTCGCTCGAGGACGCCCGTCAATCGAAGTACAGAATCGTCGACTGATCGCAGCCCGGGTGGTCGGCTACCGTTTCCGGTACCGATCCACCAGCAGATCGAGACCGAACGCCCCCGACGTGATCTCGTAGTGGAGTTCGAGGCGAGGGTTGAACTTCGCTTTGTACCGGTTGATACTCGGCACGCCGGCACCGACGAGATCGTACCGCTCGAGGCCGTCGTGGAGGCCGTCGCGCATGACGTGCCAGTCGAGGAGGTCGTTGATCGGAAGGTCGATCTCGGTATCCGGTTTGACGCCGCCTTGCCATCGATATCTGGTCGTCTCCGACTCGACGACTAAGATGCCCCCGACGAACTCGCCGTCGACGCGACAGACATAGGGTCGAATCGAGCCGTCGGGGAGAGCTTCGTGAACCGACCGTGCGAACGTCGGACTCAACTGGAACGACTGGCCCTGGTTTTCGTATCGCTGTGCGACCTGGTTGACGATGCGTTCGACGTCGTCGTTGTCGCCTTCTTCGATGACGTAGGCGTCCTCGTCGGCGTTCCGAATGTTGTTTCGCGCGTCGCTGCTAAACCGTTTCAACAGCGTCTCCTCGTCGTCCTCGAGATCGACGACGTAGGTGTAGCCGGGCTCAACCTCGTAGCCGTTCCAGATGAACGGCCGCACGTCGTCGAACTCGGCGGCGACGAACTTCGAGTACAGCGGCGAAATCTCCTGTTCGATCCACTCGAGACTCCCCTCGAGGAATCGTTTTGTTCGACGATCGGCCTTCCGTTGTTTGAGTTTGTCGACGTTCAGCAGGGACGGGCCGAGGTAACACGACCACGAGAAGGGGGCCGGTGAGAATGCACCCGTGATCGGGCCTTTGCTGTACTCGAAGACGGGAAAGAGACCGACGGCTTCCTGTCCTTTGAATCCGGCCAGCATGTGTAGCGTCGATCCGGTGTCGTCGGCCTGCAGTCGCAGCGCTTCGGCCCGGTAGAACGGGTTGGTGCCGTCCGATCGCTCGACGTAGCGGTTCCACTCGTCGGCGTCGGTCTGTGGATCGAGTACGGTTACCTCGATACCCATCGTTAGAGATACCCCAGATCCGAGAGTCGATCTTCGACGGCCGTGTCGTCGGTCGCGCGGATTGGATCGGGCTCGTAGGCGGGATACGACGCCTCCGTCCCACCGTCGATGACCGGGAGTGTCGTTCCGTCCATCGCTTCGTCGATCGGAACGTCGAACAACGTACAGATCGTCGGCGCGACGTCGAAGATCGTCGCTCCTTGAATCGTCACCGACTCGTCGAACTCGTTACCCGTGGCGGCGACGACACCCGTTTGCTTGTGGTTCCACGACTCCATCGGCTCGCCGAACTGGTCGATGCCGACGTCGGCGACGATCGCGTTATCGAACGCAGCGGGCACGGTCAGAATGTCGGGCCCGTTATCGACGTGTGGCCCTTCGAAGTACGTCTCCCGCGGTTCGACCGCCTCGAAGACGGGGTCGCCGTCGGGCGTTCGCACAGCTGAAAGCTGGTCGATCAGCTCCGCCCGGACCGACTCGTACTCCGATTCCGGCACCTGTCCGTTCGGCTCCCGTCCCTCGAGGTTGATCCGGACGCCCAGTTCGCTCTTGGAGCGGACGTACACCTCCGATTCCGGAAAGTCGACCTGTTCGCTCGCGGCCCGGATTATGTCGTTCGGTACCCGGCTGCCGATCGGTTCTTTCAGGCCGACCGTATCGAGGGCGCTCGCGACTCGCTGGGTCGTCACGCCGAACGTTGCGGCGACGTTCATCAGCTGCTCGAGGGCACTTTCGTCGTGTTGGCCAGCATCTTCACCCTCGAGCAGGTCGTTTTCCCACGCTTTCGACCAGGTCGGCATTCCCTCGCCGCCGCTTTTGGCTGCGAGCAGGCCCTGCTCGCGGAAGAACTCGTTGACCCGAAACTCCGTTCCGGTCACTTTGCCCATCCCGTGATCGCTGACGACCAGGATGTTGTCCGGATCGGTCGTCTCGATCGTTTCCGCGAGTTGCTGGTCGACCGCACGGTAGACGGCTTCGATCGCTTCCTTGTCTCCCGGCCGTTCGTGGAACACGGTGTCGGTCTGTTGGAACTGGAGGAAGCCGAAACCGGGATCGACCCGCCGACACAGGTAGCGAAACGCCTTCCCGCGTCGGTCGATCGTCTGTTCGTAGCCCTCGATCGACCGGTCCGACGCGTCGGTGCTCTGTGGGTAGACGTGATAGTCTCCACAGGCCAGTTTCACGTCCTCGAGAATCCCCTCCGGATGACAGGTCGGATCTTCCGGTGCGGTCATGCCCGGAATCAGCGCGCCGTCGAACGACGTGGGTGGATGGGTGACGGGGACGTTGACGACGACGCTCGAGATCCCGTGCTCGCTCAGCAACTCCCAGACCGGTCGTTCCCGAACGTGGGTCGAGTTGACGACGTCCCAGTCGTAACCGTCGAACGAGAGGAAATCGAAGACGCCGTGTTTGCCCGGGTTCTTCCCCGTGTACATCGACGGCCACGCGCTCGCCGTCCAAGGCGGGATCTGCGACTCGAGGGCGCCGCTGGTTCCAGTCTCGAACAGTCGCTGGAGTGTTGGAGTCTCGTCCGCCTCGAACAGTGGCTCGAGGATCGAACGGCAGCCAGCGTCGAGCCCAACAACGAGGAGGCGAAGGTCAGTTTCGTCGGCCGAAGCTCTCATAGTGGACTCCCACAGCCTACCGTGATTTTGTTATCCGACTGTTTTGCCCTGTAGGCACAGACTGCGTTCATGACACCGAATCGTGTGAGTAATCGAACCTGGTCTGTAAGCAGCCCCTGTTTGTACGCCTGTCGCCAGTATCGTCCCAATCACTATACTTCGTGTTCGTCTACGTCGTTCTATAGTCTCTATGTTGACATTAGGACAGTGGACTGACAGAGACACAGATGATCAGTGAACATCCATCGCTGTCTATCCGATCGCTCTCCGAGCCGGAGGCAACCGATATTCGATCGGTGCTCGAGCGGTCGGCGGCCGATATTTCGTTTTACGGCTCCGGGAAGGCCGCACTGTACGACGGCCTCGCCGGGCTCGTCGAACCCGGCGAAAACGTTCTCGTTCCCGCCTACCTTCCCGATGCGATCGCCGAGGCGCTGGTCGATCTCGAACTTGAGGTTCGGTACTACTGCGTTGAAGAAACCCTCGCGCCGGATCTCGCCGACGTTGAACGACGGCTCGACGACGACACCGTCGCGGTCATGTCGGTCAACTACTTCGGCTTTCCACAGCCCGGACTCGAAGAGTTCATCTCGCTCGTCGAGGAGTACGACTGCTACCACATCGACGACAATGCCCACTCCCCGATCAGCGTCGATAACGGTACCTTACTGGGGACTCGCGGCGACCTCGGCGTGTCCAGTCTCTGGAAACTGCTCCCGATTCCCGACGGTGCGGTCCTCTACTGCAACGATCCCGCCGTCGCTGCACGGCTCGAGCCGTCGTCGTTCGCCGGCATCCGGACGCAGTTCGGAACCGACGACTGTCTGTTCGTCCTCAAGTCGCTCGTCTCGAATCTGCTCGGGGTGAACGAGACGATCCAGCGATCGGTCGACGAATTCGTTGCCAGCCGTGGCCCTTCACTCTCGGTTCCCGGTCCGAAAACCCGGTACGAAGCCGGCAAAACCCAGATGTCGAAACTCTCGGCGCATATCGTCGAACACACCGATTCCCAGCCGATCCGAGCACGCCGGCGCGAAAACTACCGCGCGTGGCAGCGTCTCCTCGAATCACGCGCCGACGCCGAGGTTCTCTACGAGTTGCTCCCCGAAGGTATCTGTCCGCAGGTCTTCCCGGTTCGAACCGATGCCCCACAACAGTTGCTCGAAGACCTCGAGCGCTGTGGTGTCGATGGCGCACACACCTGGCCGCGACTCTCGAGTGCCGTCGTCGACGATCCGACGTACGACGTTGCGACGACGTTGGCTCGGGAGATTATCGTGTTGCCCATCCACCAGCAACTCGACCCCGGGACGATCGACGCCGTCGGCGAGCAGTTGTCGCAGCACGTCGCGTCCGATTGACACCCTCGTAGTCGGAACCGACGCTGTAGGCCGGGCCTGAATCAGTAGCCTGAACGTTTACTCAGCGTTCGCCACCGTGTTCAGTTCCGCTTGGACGTCGTCGGCGAGCGTGTAGGTTCGCTCTGCGGGTCGGTCGAGAACTCCTTCGGTCCGCAGCTCCGAGAGCAGACTCTGGACTGCGACCGTTGATCGTTCGACGCTGTCGGCGACGGTGGCCGTCTCGAGGGCCTCGTTTCGGGCCAACACGACCAGTGCTTTTCGTGCCGTCGCCACCGTACACTGGGATTGACCGGCCGCCCGCGCAAGTCGGTCGTTGATCCACTCCCCATCGAAGCAGTCCTCGTGAATCGCCGACGCTGGTGGGGTGGTCGTCGTGTGCTCGTCGATGTCTGCCTCGGCAGACTCATTGCCCGACCTCGACTCCGCGAACGGCGTGTAGCCGAACTCGATATCGTCACCGCCGGCCTGAATGATCGTCGACTCGGCGGTCGATGCCGATTCCGGCGCTGCCTTCCCCGGCTCCGTCTCGTGCTCGAGTTCGCGCACTCGGTCCTGCAGCCGTTCGTTTTCCTCACGGAGCCGTGCTATCGTCTCCGTTCGTGACGCGAGTTTCGCCTCGAGCGTCTCAATCCGCTCGTCTTTTTCCGCGAGGGCTGCTTCGAGTTCGTCCCGTTCAGTCTCGAGTGCGTGGAGTTCGTCGTGGAGTCGCCGCTGCTCGTCGGCTGGCAGCTGCGTCTGGACAGTGTTCGATCCCGTCAGCGCATCCGCCATCTGTTTGGCCGCACTCGAGACGTCCCGCGCCGATTCGAGTTCGGTCTCCAGAGTCTCGATGCGTTTGTTCTTTTTCTCGAGTTTGTTCTCGAGTTCGAGGATCCGGTCTTCTTCACGTTGCTTTCGATCCGAGATATCTTGGAGGTCGCCGACGAGTGCATCGGAGACGGACTTCAGCTCAGGACGTTCGAAGTCGTCGAGGCCGGGCGTCGCGCCCGCGTCGAAGGTCCGCTTGCGACGGAACTGGACCTTGCGGACGTCGATCTCAGTCCAGTCGGTCTGGACGAACGCCTGTCCGTCGTTGAGGTCCGAGACTAACTCCGCGTACTCGGTGTCGATGATTCGCCCGACGACCTTGGTGTCGTTGTCCCATGTCAACCGATGCCAGACGAGCCAGTTCGCCTGCGTGATGAAATCCTTCTTGACGTCGGCCGGGCGCTGACTGATCCCGAGGATGCCGAGCCCGTGCTTGCGCCCGCGCTTGCTGATCTTGATCAACAGGTTCCCCGTTTCGCCGACACCGCCACCCTCCGGAATGTACTCGTGGACCTCCTCGACGACCAGCAGGAAGGGCTTTTTCAACTTCTTCTCTTTGACGAACAGCTGGCGGGCTATCTTTCGTAAGAGTTCGTCCGCAACCTCCTCGTCGAGGTAGCCCGAGACGTCGAGGATTACAGGGACGTTCTCCTCGAGCGCCAGCGAGGCCATCTGCTCAGCGTGTTCCGGCCCGATCTGGATATCACACTCCTCGTCAGCCCCGGCATGGAGCATCTCGTACTCCTCTTTGAGCCCGTAGTACTCCCCGTCGGTGTCGACGATCAACAGCGGAAAGCCCGCCTCGAGTAACTCCTCGGCGATGACCGACGCGGTGTTTGACTTCCCCGATCCTGATTTTCCGGTGACGAACCCACGGCCAGTCAGCAACTCGACGACGGGAAGATGAAGGTCCGTTCCGTCGTCCGTCTCACCCACCAGAATCTCGCGCTGGTCGCTCACCGACCCATCACCGCCGACGCCTGCGACACGTTCATATATCAGTATACTCCGAACACTGTCCCTTGAATATTGGCCTCGCACGCGTTCCATGCCGGCCATCACTGTTGTGGGTGTTCGCTCGTCACTCTCCGGCTAAACAGTTCACACTTCTCACACAGTGTGAAACGTTCGAACTGTCTGCGAAGCGCCAACTGTCTGTTGGTGCTCGTCCCAGCTGCCACAATACACTGTGTAGACAGCTTACACTGTGTAAACATTTCGTCGCTGTTCGCACAGCAGTTGCGACGACACTCGAGTCTCGAGTGTGGGTCGGTCGGCACTCGGTTTTGGTTCACGAACTGTCCGAACGCTCTCTGCGGTGCGTACAGTCTACACTGTGTAAACAGTCTACACTGTGTAAAATTCTCACACCTCTCGATAGATCGTTCCAACCCACAGCTGCGTTATGTCGCTCCAAAGCCGGCCTAAACGACGATACTGAAACACAGTTCACACGGTGTGGATCGATCCGATAAGCACACGGTGTAGACTGTGTAGAATGTGCAGACTGTTTTCCGCTACTGTTAAGTCCGATTGCTTGAATGATAGGCGTGTTACTCGCCACAGCAGACTGGCTCGATCTCAACTGGACATCATACAATGTTTCCACCGTGTACACGCTGTTCGCCGCTTGCACATCGTAGCCGGATCGGGCAGTCGGTCGATCGCTCGGGAGCGATGCCGATCGAACAGTCTACACATTTCATACCGTTCACACAGTTCGGCTTGTACCCGTCTCGGCAACAGTTGTCCGAACAGTGCACACGGT